>NZ_JANMZA010000583.1:0-2593 GCF_031382685.1 Chamaesiphon sp. OTE_8_metabat_110
GCATTAACCGATACTGCTCAACTTTATCGCGAGTTTTTGTTACCGCGATCGCGCACTCCGGAGATCGTTGACTTGGCGATCCTGACCAAAGCACAGTTTTGGCAGATGAAACAAAATCGCACACCCGATCGCGAGATCGCACAGCAATCGGGCTTGAATGCCGCTCAAACAGATTATTTCCTACAACGAGTTGACGAAATTGTCAACTGTAGCGATTTGCTACATCAAGACAAGATCCAACCAGGCGTAACTTGGGCGTTAGGTTTATTGAAATCCCAAGGCACCAAGCTAATTTTGGTGACATTGCGCGATCGTGACGAAGCTAGCGGAATGCTAGAACAACACGGACTCGGACAGTTATTTGCGGACATTTATGGCACCGCTAGCCGTCAAGCTGCCTACCAAAATTATTCAGAAGTTAAAACTAAACTCCTCAAACGTGCGATGCAAGAGCATCGAGTCGGCACCAAGCAGTTGGAGCATAGCTGGATGATTGGTGATACCGAAGCGGACGTATTAGCCGGACAAGCGATGGGAATTTCGACAATTGCGCTTACCTGCGGCATTAGGAGCCATCAGAAGTTGACTCAACTGCAACCAACGCTTATCAAAACCGACTTGCTGTGCGCCGCACATCATTTGGTGGGGATGAGTTCGCTGCAAATGTGCTGTAATTAGGGATGAGGATTTGGGGTAAGCCTAAATTCGTTGGCGATTTCAGTTAATTTTTGGGTAATAATTGCGAATGCTTTGCCGCGATGACTGATGCTGCGTTTTTGCTCGACAGACATTTCGGCGAAAGCGAGTTGTTTGGCGGGGACATAAAAAATCGGATCGTAACCAAAGCCATCGACACCACGCGCTGAAGTCAGAATTTCGCCGCGACAGATACCTTCAGCTTTGGCAACGATCGATCCGTCGGGACGGGCGACAGCTACAGCACAGACAAACTGGGCTTGTCTTTGACTCGGTTCGGGAAAATTAGCTAATTCCTGGAGAAGGCGATCGATCCGTTCTCGATCGCTAGCGGCATACCGCGCCGAATAAATTCCCGGTGCGCCATTGAGAGCATCTACCTGGAGTCCCGAATCATCAGCGATCGTCCACGCATTCAACGCGATCGCCACCTCTGAGGCTTTGAGAGCAGCATTAGCAGCAAAAGTGGCTCCAGTTTCATCCACATCTAGTTCGGTGGGTTTGAGGCTCAATTCCCACGCAGTACCGCTCAAATATGCTTGCATTTCTCGCAATTTACCGGGATTGCTGGTGGCAACAATTAGTTTTGTCATGAGTTAGTGGATAGTGGCTGGTGAATAGTGGATAGTGGATAGTGAATTTTACAATGCTGTTTTTTCAATCGCAGCAGCACACTAGAGCGCAGAGAGATTATTGTGAAGGTTTTTAGAGATTTTTACCGTTACACGCTGACGATTAGCTCGTTTCTGATTCTAGCTAGTTCTGTGCCAGTTTTTGCAGCATTTCCCCGACCGACGCGCAGTCAGAATGGGATGGTAACATCGGCGCATCCATTGGCAACGCAGGCGGGGGTGGCGATCCTTCAGCAGGGCGGGAATGCGATCGATGCTGCTGTAGCGACGACGTTGGCGATTTCGGTAGTGGAACCTTTCTCGGCGGGGATTGGCGGTGGGGGGTTCATGGTGACGCAGATGGGGGGGAAGATCGAGTCGCTGGATTTTCGGGAACGCGCACCACTCAAAGCATCGAGAGATATGTATTTGGATGCCCAGGGCAAGCCGCGCCCGAATGCTAGTCTGGAGGGACATCTGGCGGCGGGAGTGCCGGGGACGATCGCGGGGCTAGCCACCGCACATCGTAAGTATGGTAAGTTACCCTGGCGGACGGTAGTAGCGCCGTCGATTAGACTGGCGCGAGAGGGGTTTAATGTCAGTGAAATTTATGCAGAGCAAGCCAGATCGAAACAGAAACTATTAGCGACTAATCCCGCAGCTAGAGCGATTTTTATGCGTAATGGCAAACCCTTGCAACCGGGCGAGCGGTTGGTACAGCGAGATTTAGCCCGTACCTTAATTTCGATCGCCCGCAATCCCCAGAGTTTTTATACTGGCACGATCGCCAGTGCGATCGATCGCGATATGCGCCAGAATAAGGGCTTAATTACCCGCGCCGATCTCCGCGCCTATCAACCAAAATGGCGAGCGCCTGTGTGCGGCAAATTTCGGCAGTACAACGTCTGTTCGATGGCTCCCCCTTCATCGGGGGGCGTCCACTTATTGCAGATCCTCAATACGATCGGGAGTACGGATCTAGCCGCGATGGGTTGGCATAGTCCCGATGCCCTGCACCTGCTGATCGAGTCGATGCGAATTGCTTATGCCGATCGATCGGTGCATCTAGGCGATCCAGATTTTAACCGGATTCCGGTAGCCGCGCTGATAAATCCCGCTTATGCCGCCAAACGCCGCCAGGAAATCGAGGTAAATCGATCGCGTCCATCATCGACAGTCAACCCCGCTACCGCAGCGGAATCGAAACAATTCGATCGAACTGTTGGGGTTTCCCTGGTGGGTACCCAACTCGATACGGGTACCCACAAGGGATACCCCGATGACAG
>NZ_JANMZA010000639.1:0-21486 GCF_031382685.1 Chamaesiphon sp. OTE_8_metabat_110
TGTAAGACGCTAGCCATTCCCAGGACGGAGGTGAGTGGCGTCCGCAGTTCTTGGGCTAGATGAGTCAGTAATTGCGACTGAATTTGACCTGCAACTGCGGACGCGGCTGAGGGATCGGCAACTGCTGGATCGATCGCGTTAAGTCGTAAAGGATCAATTATGGTGTTTGTAGAAACTTTGTGTTCGACAAATACGGCGGCGGCGCGCAGATCGTCAAATCCTGGGGTCACGCGATACTGGAGATCGCCCACCCAATTATTTAATTGTGCTTGACTTAATAACTTCCGCTCGAATTCGCTGGCGACGAGACGACTGACAAGGTGGAGGAGATCGATTTCGCGATCGCTAAATTGGCGCGGTTTAAAATCAAAAATCGATAGCGTCCCCAACTTATCGCCAGCAGCAGTGGTAATCGGTACGCCCAAGGTTGCCTGGATGCGATGTACCCGCAATAGGGCAGATTGCACTAATTGCGGACGATCTCGAAAATTTGTGACGATCGAGCAGTTCGGACTGTCGATCGCCCGATCGTGACAGTATTCTAGCCCAGCTAATTCTAGAGCTAAATTGGGTCGAGCGGGTAAAGCTGAAAGTTGCTCTAGACCGGAAATAGACGCAATTTGGTAGCTAGCTCCCGCGATCGCGGTGAGAATAGCTACAGGTGCCACGATCGTCCGTACCGCCAAGGCTGTGGCTTCATTAAATATCGGCATCGCTGGCAATTGCTCGATGCTCAACTGACTCCCCAGCGGTGCAGAGTGCCGGGATCGAGACCTAGCTTGGTGGTGTGATTTGGAGTTTAGGTCTTGGTCGGAATTGAGCATGGGACAATTGCCCGCAATGGGAATAAGTAAATGTCTGAGGATAGATGTCTATATCTAAAATTCCCACGTCAGCACTCTAGAGCAACATTTAAAAATGAGATTGCCATCTGGCGTGCCAAATTGCCCTGGGCAAACTTGCGGAATCATCACCAATCGACCTGTAGTAGTAGCCAAGATTACTTACCGCGAAAAACTATGAAATCCGCATTCTTCCCTGGTTGTTTCCTCGCTTTAGCTACTTTGTCTGCTGTGGCTGCATTCCCCGTACGTCAAGTTAGTGCCCAATGCGTCATGAATGATACGAATATTCAAATGACGATCGGTGGTTCTGGGCAGCCTACAGATCGCACGAATAATGTCACTCAAGGTTCGACTGGCGGCTGTGTCGGCAATACCGTCAGTACGACCAATGTCCAATCTACCGTCGGCGGTACCGAACGTGCCACCCAACGTCGTCAGAGCACTCAGCAAATCAATGGTAGCAATGACAGTCCTACTGGCATTAATATGCCTCCCGTCAAGTTTAAACAAAATGTCCAAGTAGATGTCGATAATCCTGCCGATCGTTTACCTCGCTAGAATGCTCTATAGCGGCGACTTACGGCGATCGGGTAATCGCCGTGGGAGCTTGGTGGCTATAGAATCCATTTGGGATCTTTGAGATTCATGATGGTGCGTTACGCCAAGGGCGATAGCGACGCATCGACCTGGAGGTTTCCTCCAGGTTGTGTGCGTCAAGACAACACACCCTACACCAGAGCGATAAGTTGACAGTAGGGTGCGTTACTGCGCCAGCGGCTCGCGCACGCCTTTGTTCCCCGACGGTTTGCGGATGCGCGCTCCTCGGGTTCCCCGTTCGCGCAGCGTCTCCAAAGGAGAGGGTTTAGCGCACCAAGCAGCGAGACAAGACAGCATAACGCACCAATTCTGGAGTCAATCGGTTCAAACTGAAAAGATCTCAAATGGGTTCTGTAAAAGATTATGATTCGCTCTTGAGAGGTTCAGCCGCTAACTGACTCAAGAATTGCAGCGATTTAACAATGTAATTGCCACAGATATGGGGCGAACTTTGATAGAAGTTACTCCACGCAAATGATTTAAATCGCTCGTAATTAGCTGGCTCGAATGCCGATCGATCGAACCTGTCGATCGTGGGTTTGGGTAGTTCGACATCCAACCAAGCCAAGCGAACGGCATGACCGATTAAGACATCCAGCACGATATATTCGGCAATTTCTAGATCTGGGTTGCGTTCGGATAAGGCGGCTAATGCCATGAGCGCTTCGATATTTAATTGGCGATATTCTGGGGCGACAATCTTATTTAGTAAGTGTTCGATTCTCAAGGCAAAATTCTTTTCACCAGGAGTCATTTCTGATAAGATGACATCGCTGTCTAGACGATTGCGTTTCTCTAATTTATCGCCGATCGTCACACCTTTACAATGTTCGAGTAATCGCCAGACGCTGGGATAAAAATCTTGCTCGACTCGCGCGATCGTGCCGTCTTTACGACGTTGATATCGCCAATCGATTGCGACAGTAGGAGCGCTATTTGCAAGAGCATCGACGGCATTGGGCATCCAGGCAATTTGATTTTGAGATTGATTGAGATGCAATGATTCTTGCTGAAAAACGGTATTACCCAAGCCTTGATAATCGGTCAATACTTGATGCAACCGGGTTTGAATTTCAAAGGGGCTGAGTTCCATGAGTTTTTCGTAAGCAGCATCTTGAGTACTTCCCAATTCGATCGCTAGTTCGCTGGTTAGTAATAAAATTAGATAGCCAACTCTGAGGGTAAGTAAGCCTTTAACTAAAGTTGGTTCAGATTTAATTAATAAGCCTAAATAAATAATAATTTCTTGAGTCAATACGCGATCGCGAGTGTCTTCTCGACAGAATTCATCAATTTTTTCGACGATCTCGGTGTGGGACATCGGTCGATCGATCGAGGCAGCTTCACTATAAGCCATCCCGACTGTAAGCTGCTTACCGCCGATTAAAATATCAGTTACGGCGTCGGACAAGCTAATTTCGACCTTATCTAGTAAGCCCGCAGCATATCGGACGATCGCCCAGTGGGGACGATTGCTAAAGTTTCCGGCTTTGAAGTAGACTTCATTTAACAGATCGGCGACGGTGACTTTAACTTTTGGCCCTCCAAATCCGGTATTGAAGTCGAGTTTCTTGAGCTTGGTTAAGGTGTGTAATAGTTCGATCTGTTGGTAGAGATTATCCGAACCTCTTAACTGCTGCAAGAGGCTAGTGATGTTGGTTTCTGCTTCTAATAAAAATTCCTGATTATTAGTTAAGGGTTGATTGCGATCGGCAGCATAAGCTAGATAATAATGTTGGGGTAATGAGGGATCGACATAAGTTTCCTTGAATTTAAACTCGTGTAAGCTATCGATCCGCTCGACCCCAGCAGTGAGTTTCAATTGATTGAGATATCCCAATCGGATCGGCACGGTATTACATTTACCTTGTTTAAATTCAGCAATTAATTCTAGTAAGGGCGAAGCAAATTGTTGGCCTTGAAATTCATCTTGACCTTCTTGCAATAAAGATTTAGTCAATAATAAAGTTAGCGTTGGCCGCCCCAATTGCGTCCACTGTTCGCTAATATAAGCAATTTCAGCCTTGATTTGCGAAATGAGAAAGTGATAATCAAAAGTGAGATAAAACTGTTGGCGATCTAAAAATGCAGGTAAAAAGACGATCGTTTCCCCACAGATATTAAAGATCCGCGAAGTAGTCAAACTTCGCAAGCGGCGCACTGGACGACCTGTGAGATTTAGCTTATCATTGCGACCGATTTGGGCGTAAGCTGCGGCTAATTCTGTCGATTGTCGGACTTGAATCGGTTGGATTTGGGCGGAGATTTGAGTCGCAATTCCATAGTCAGCTAATTGTGATTGTAGATCGGCATCTTCAGCAATTAGGGCAATCTGAACTGTCCGCCGTCTTTTGTTACCAATTTGCAGATGTCTACCCAAAGGATCGAGATCTCCAGGTGCTAAAAATCGATCGTGTAGTAACTCGCCCAGAAAGTACAAACTTTGCGCCCACACTAAGGGCAGATTTTCATTCGGTAATCGCGGTTGCGAATGCGGCTGCGATCGTTCGGCAGCAATTTGGGACTTGGGCACGTAATATAATTCTGGTAATAATTGCGTCCCCTCGACATCCACAGCGACATCAGCCAATAAATTGCGATACTTCTCAATACTGACAGCATCGCCGCTAAATAAGGCATCCAAATATAGATAAGTGAAAAATAACGGCCATTCACACTCGATTCCCTCGAACTTAAGCAGTTCTTCTGGCTCGTAATGCAGGCGGGTAGTATCTTCTAGTACCGTCTGATGTCCGTCGCGTAAGAAGCGTTTACAGCCATATTTCCCCACTAGCTTTTCGACGATTTTATCCCGCGTCCGCGCTACTAATTGCGGATCTGTCACGGCAAACGCTGGAAACCCGATAATACTTAACAGCGCGGCATCTGTCTCCTTGGAACTCGATTCCCTGGGCAATAGAGAAGCTAACGTTAACCGCGCGCGCGCGATCTCATCAGGCAAGACATGAATTACCGATGCCTGCGAACCCCGCGCGCCAAATAAGTCTAAACCATTAATTGCCTCCAGTGCGGCTTTAGCCATCCCGATCGAACTCGCATTTAATTCCACGCTACCGTGATTGATCTTATCCCCACGCTCCCACAGTCCAAAATCCGGCGTCCGATAAGTCCGCCCGATATAGTAAACCAAATTTTGAACGAAATTGACCTCATCGAGCGTATAGATCGCAGGCAACCCCGATGCCGTCATCTGCGCCAAAATCAACACAAATAGCGAAGTTGCATCTAATTGCAGATGTCCCCACTCATCGTCACCGACGACGACATCCCCCGTATGGGTACTATACTTAGCGTGCAGCGCATCTGATGGCGATTGCGTCTGCTTGAACCGCTCTACCTTGTCCGCTTGGCGCAGCATACAAAATAACAGCCCGCGCATCAATTTAATAACGCTCTGCTCCAATTCAAATAATCGTCCTGGCGGTGCATCTACTTTGCGATACGCCAACGCCAATCCCCACACCGCTAAAATTGTGTAAACATTATCTCGTACCCACGCATCGGTATAGTCTCCATGCGCCGTAATCGCCGTACTTGCTGGAAATAACCCCGTAATCGGATTTTGGCGGCTGAGGATAATCGATTGAATTTGGTGGTAGTAACGATCGAGTTGTCCAGAACGATTCATGATGTGAGTTGTGTGTGATGATGGCGATTTATCCGCTGCTAGCCTCTATTCTAAGTCCTGATGGACATTCCCTCACACTCATTGGTGTCACCCGCGCGGAATAAACTTTCCATAAAGACTTGCCATATGTACATTTATTCGTTACATTATTTAATATAGATACGAACAAATCTTTACACTACCAGAGTAAAAATCATGCAAGCTAAAAAAGAAGAGCCACAATTTGGTTTTACTCCTTCAGCAGAACTTTTGAACGGACGCCTAGCGATGATTGGCTTTGTAGCTGCCCTCATCACTGAGTTAGTTACCGGACAAGGTACCTTACACTTCCTGGGATTAATGTAACTTTAGCTACCAACACTAGCCAAAGGCTTGCAGCTCTCGAATTTATTCGTTACATCGGTTGACACTCGCAATTATAGATATTCATCACCACTGGAGTCAGAACTATGCAAGCTAAAAAACAAGAAGAAGCCCAATTTGGTTTTACTCCTTCAGCAGAACTTTTGAACGGACGCCTAGCGATGATTGGCTTTGTAGCTGCTCTCATCACTGAGTTTGTTACCGGACAAGGTACTTTACACTTCCTGGGATTAATGTAATTCTAGCTACGAATATCGTCCGCAGACTTGCAGTTCTCCAATTTATTCGTTACGTCAGTCTACACGCGCAATTATAAATATTCACCCCTACTGGAGTCAGAACTATGCAAGCTAAAAAGCAAGAAGAAGCCCAATTTGGCTTTACCCCTTCAGCAGAATTATTGAACGGACGCCTAGCAATGATTGGTTTCGTTGCTGCTCTCGTTACCGAACTAGTTACCGGACAAGGTACACTGCATTTCTTGGGATTAATGTAGTCGCTACGGTATTAATCAGTCTCAAAGAAAGCTGGGTATCACCCAGTTTTTTTTGTCCGCGATCGCCACCAACCAATTAAGATCCACATAAACACAGCGATAAAGTACCAATCTAAATCTAGCTATGTCCCTTCCCGGCGCGCCGATTGTCAAAGATGAATATGACGATAATATCCTCGATCGACTATTTATCTGGCTATTTACCCACAAGATGGGGCAAGCTCTAGGCGCAGGCACTACTGTCAGCGGCTATGGTGGCTTTGTCGATCTCTCGAAACAAATCATGCACGGACGCAATCCCCAGCAGCAGCAAGTTATCGTTGCCAAGGTATTGCAGTCATTAGTCCCGGCACCAGTATTGTGGCTGATTCGCACTCTATTTGCCCCTACGCGGCTAGTGTGCGTCTTAAACGCTTGGTTTGCCGCCAAAATGTTTGAGTGGCTAGTCGGGCCTTGTACGGTGGCTACAGCCGATCTAAAATTAGCCGATGGTACGGTACGATCGCAACCCTCCGCAGTCCAGATCGAAAAATGTCGTTATCTGGCTGAGAGTGGTTGTGTCGGCATGTGCGTAAATATGTGCAAAGTGCCTACCCAAGCTTTTTTTACTGAGAAATTTGGCATTCCCCTGACGATGACCCCCAACTTTGCCGATCTCAGTTGTCAGATGATTTTCGGACAGACACCCCTGGCTCCTGCGGTAGATCCGGACTACACTCAGCCGTGTTTGGCTCTGCAATGTCCTACTGCCAAAATTACAGCCATCGCTTGTCCGCAATTGGCTTACCCTAAGTAACATCCTTCTTACGGATGATTTCAATTTTCAGACACTCTACTAAAATTAGAATAGGCGATAGCTTGGCACCTGGAACCAACAAATCGAACTTGCCGTCGGTAATATTCTGCCTCATACCAGATCTATTGCCACATTGGTGTAGATCGAGAAGACACGATCGATTGAGCAATCACTCTGGGTACCCTAATTAGATAGCAACAGCAATTAGAGACGTTCATGGCATACTGGCTGACAATCGAACTCGAACATGGCAAAATTGCGCCGATTCCTGCGACGATGGATACTCAAGCGCAAGGATTAGTCTACGGCACTACAGTACCCCAGTTACTCAGACAACTCGATCGAATTACCCAAAAATTGGGAGTAGCCAAAATCGAGGACTTTATATACAAAGACACCAAGGGCTACCGCTTGTTACTTCAAGAAGCCGAAGCCGAAGGTAATGCCGTGCTCGCTTCAGCAATGCGTGCCGAAATCGCCGCACTATCCGCTCAAACCCGCTGGCACGAACCAACCGTTGCCCGACAAACCGTTCATAGTCTCAAGGAGTTTGTCGCCACCAATCCGCAGGTTTTAGCGGGCAAAGATTCCCAAGCTACTGCTAAGTGGGCACTCTGGGATCTCGAAGCCTACGATCGCATCCTGACAGATCTCGAACAACAAGGTCGCAAGTTTGCCTTTGTCGAACGGAATTAGGGAATAGGGAATGGGGGATAGGGAATAGGGAATTGGGGATAGGTAAGAGGTAAAAGGTAAAAGGTAAAGGGTAATGGGTTTAGATTCTCTCTCCAGTCCCCCAGTCCCCCAACTCCCAACTCCCAGCTCCCAACTCCCCTCTCTACTCAAAGATAGAGAGATCCGTCCCAAACAATGCGGAAATAATTGACTGGATCGGTTACGATCGAGATGAAGTCGATACCATCGTCGATTGTGCTCAATTTGGTTTAGTAAACTATGTCTGAAGCTTTAACACTCAATCCTGCTAACGTCGAAACCGTCCTCGATACCCTCCGCCCTTACCTGATGGCTGATGGTGGTAACGTAGAATTAGTAGATATAGACGGCCCGATCGTCAAACTACGTCTTCAAGGTGCGTGCGGTTCGTGCCCGAGTTCGACAATGACACTCAAAATGGGGATCGAGCGCAAACTATGCGACATGATTCCCGAAATCTCTGGCGTCGAACAAGTATTTTAAGTCAGTTGAAAGTCAGGTTTTTAAAAAGTAAGGGGACTCAAACCGCCAAGCTTGGTTGCCGAGAGAACCATCCGACCTAGATCGTGACGATCGGTGCCCGCCCTTGCAATTTCTAAAATCAGCTATTACTGGACTCACCATTCGATCGGGGTTGAGGATTTAATTCAAGCGATATCAATAAGAAACCCAACTTCTGAGCGAAGTTGGGTTTTTGAGTTCAATTATGGCGATCGTCTATACAGGCGATAGCGTCCGACGTTTGCTGACCATTTGGAAGGTTTCGATAATGTCGCCTTCTTGCCAGTCATTGAACTTATCTAAACGGATACCGCATTCAAACCCAGCATTGACTTCGCGCACGTCATCTTTAATCCGTTTGAGAGAGTCAAGCGTGCCATCGTAGACCAACTGATTCTTCCGGAGGACGCGAATGCTACAGTTGCGGAGAGCTTTACCAGAGAGAACATAACATCCGGCAATGTTGCCCCGTCCGGCTTGGAACACCGCCCGAACTTCGACTTGACCGAGGGGTTCTTCGACTTGTTCGGGGTCGAGGAGTCCTTCCATCGCGCCTTGAATATCGCTCAGAAGGGCATAGATGATGTTGTATTCACGCACATCAACACCAGCATCATCCGAGGCAGAACGGGCACCACTGGCGAGGGTGGTGTTGAAGCCGATAATTACGGCACCACTGGCTGCGGCTAGATCGACATCAGTTTCGGTGATTTCACCTGCGGCGGAAAGGAGGACGCGCACCTGGACTTCATTTTGCGGTAGCTGGCGCAGGGAACCGAGAATTGCTTCGACGGAACCTTGGACGTCGGCTTTGAGGATCAGGTTGAGTTCTTTGAGTTCTCCTTCCTGTGCCTTGGCTGACAAACTATTGAGAGTGACCCGGCGGGAAGCCATCATCTGCTGGAGTCGCGATTGACGGCGTTCGGCAGAACGGACATCGGCAATGGCGCGAGCTTCTTTTTCAGGGAAGACTTCAAACTCATCACCTGCTTGCGGTACATCGCTCAAGCCGAGGACTTCGACGGCAAAGGATGGGCCAGCCGCTTCCACGCGGGCGAGCCTGTCATCTACCATCGCCCGAACTTTACCAAAGACGTGTCCGGCAACGAGGGTTTCACCGCCGCGTAAGGTACCGTTTTGCACCAGTAGGGTGGCAACTGGGCCTTTAGCTTTGTCGAGGTGGGCTTCAATGACCGTACCACGAGCAGAGCGATCGGGATTGGCTTGGAGATCTTCGACGTCTGCCACGAGCAGAATCATTTCTAGCAATGTATCGAGGTTCTCGCCTTTGAGGGCGCTGACTTCGACCATGATCGTGTCGCCACCGAGATCTTCTGCTTGGAGATTGAAGGCGATCAATTCCTGTTTGACTCGTGCGGGGTTGGCACCAGGTTTGTCGATTTTGTTGATCGCGACAATGATCGGGACTTCGGCTGCTTGGGCGTGACGGATCGCTTCGATAGTTTGAGGACGGACACCATCATCGGCCGCGACGACGAGGATCGCGATGTCTGTGACGCGCGCACCCCGTGCCCGCATGGCGGTAAAGGCTTCGTGACCCGGAGTATCGAGGAAAACTACTTGCTCGACTTGACCTTCACGATCCATATCTACGTGGTAGGCACCGATATGTTGAGTGATCCCACCAGCTTCGCCCTGAGCGACTTTGGTCGATCGAATCGCATCGAGCAGCGTGGTTTTACCATGATCGACGTGACCCATAATCGTGACCACAGGCGGACGACGTTGGAGTGAGTCAAAGTCTTCAATGTCGAGCATTTCGGTAACTTTGGTTGCCTCTGCTTGTTCGACACCCGTAATTACCGCTACGTCCATTTCTTGGGCGACCATCGTGGCGGTACCCACGTCGAGGATCTGCGTCACGCTAATTGCAATTCCTTTAAAGAAGAGCTGCTTGACGATTTCGGTTTCTGGTACCATCAGCATTTCGGCTAAATCGCGCACGGTAATACTACCCATGAGCGTAATCGATTCGGGCTTTTCAACAGTATTTTTCTGTTCGCGCTTATTATTATTACCGCGTTCTTTGGCTTGCTGATCGCCTTTCATCACGGGCTTTTTGCGCTGAGCCGGAACGGCTGCGGGTCGGATGCCGCCGCCAGTGCCGATTTTCTGCTTAGCAGGTCTGGCGATCGACAGGCTGACGATCGTCTCGTTAGAGTTATCGTTACCATCGAGATCGTCATCTTCATCATCCTCATCGATGACGACTGTTTTGACCCGTTTGCCTTTGGCAGGAACTTTCGCCTTAGCAGTCTCGATTTCTTCTTCTTCTTTACTCCAGCCTTTGCCCTTGTTTACTGGTTTCCGCAGGGGTGGCCGCTTGAGTTCGAGATCGATGGTCGTTGGTGTTGCGTCGTCTTTATCAGTCGCCGCACCGTCTTTACTAGGCGCACCCGGTCGGGTGGGGCCGCTACCTTGAGGCTTGATTTGGACGATCCGGGTTGGCGGACGATTGAGCGGTGGTGGCGCATTCTCAGATTTGGCTACCGGACGGCGGACTACGCCAGTACCGGGGCTTTGGGGCGCACCAACAGCGGGCCGATTGCTCGGCTCGTTCTTGACTAGTTGGGATTTAGGGATAGGTTTACTAGGCGCGGCGGCGCGACTTGCAGGTGCAGCCATACTATCTATGTTGGCGACCTCACCCGATCGATCGATCGAGCTATCGGCCAGACCGGGACGTGCTGGGGGGCCTGACAGTTGCGGTTTTGGTGCTGGTGGCTGGACGGGGGTGGTCGCTCTGACGGCTCGGTTAGGGCTGCCCTCAGCAGTGGACTCAGCACGGCGAACTACGGGTGCAGTCCCCTCACTAGCAGTTGTCGGTCGTACGACGGGACGGCTGACACTGGGAGCTTGGGGGGTTGCGGGACGTAATGGTGGTTGCTGCGCCGTTACTGGCGGCTGCGGCATCAAGGATGGCTTAGTCTGGTCGCTTTTGTGTTCGATCTGCAAAATTCGAGCTTTGGGTTCGGTGGGTCGTGGGGTGTTCGCTGCGGTCATCGCTGGATTTGGGGCTGGTGACTTGGGAACATCGCTTTTCGGCGCGGCTGGAGCTTCACCCTTATCAGTCGCGATCTGACGGGCTGGCTTGTTGTGACGATCGGGAAATTTTTCGTTAGCGGCTTTGACGATCTGCTCTGCTTCGGATTCTGAGATACTGCTACTGTGGCTTTTAACTACAATATTTAAGCCCTCGCAAATTCCCAATAAATCCTTATTTTCCAAATTCAATTCCTTTGACAATTCGTAAATTCTGACTTTGCCGTTGTTCATCCACTATGTTCCTATTTATGAAACCGATCGAGCGTCTAGATTATGACTTGTTGGCAAGACCATATATTTATCTACACAATGTTAATGTTTGGGTTAGAGAACTAAGTATATATAATGAAAGCTATTACCTGGTAGTGGTTGCTGGGCATGGTAGCGAGGCTACTTAATGCTGGTGACTGACTCCAACTGTTGTCGATCGACTTGTTGGCAAAGCCTCTTTCCCGAGGAGCATCGCTGTCTCCTGGTGCCGCTCCAGTCGGGGTCGCCGCTGGTGGCAAGCTGGTGTTACCCAATGCTTATCGATGTCTGCGGCAATACCGGACGATCGCTGAGGAATCATATTATATTCTTACACCAATTTGGTTCGATCGGCGAGTCCGATCGACAATTTGTGATACTGTGATAGGTTTGTCCGCTTGGGGATCGCTAGATGCTATTCGGTAGCCGGATTAAATCAGGAGCGATGTCTAGTCCCAGAGAGATCGCTCCAAGTTCAAAGGTCGCAGACAACAGCGTCTTGGCGATCGATCGTTAAATTACGTGATTTTCGATGAGCAAAGTATATATTGTGGGTGCAGGGCCGGGAGATATCTCTTATCTCACCATTCGGGCGCAACAGCTTCTCACCCAGGCGGAAGTGCTAATTTATGATGCTTTGGTAGATCGTGGCATTCTCGATTTAGTCCCAGCGGCTTGTGAATTAGTCGATGTCGGCAAGCGGGGCGGACAACCGAGTATGCCGCAATCCCAGATCGATCGATTATTGGTCGCCCACGCCCAAACCGGACGGCTGGTAGTGCGGCTCAAAAGTGGCGACCCGTTTATTTTTGGACGAGTCACCGCCGAAATCGATGCGCTGATGGCGAGTAACTGTGACTTTGAAGTGGTACCGGGATTATCGACCGCTCTAGTGGCACCGTTGCTGGCGGGGATTCCTCTGACCGACCCAGTACTGAGTCGCGGATTTGCGGTCGTTACCGCTCATCTCCCCGACGATCTCGATTGGGATGCTTTGGCACGGATGCCGACGATCGTCATTTTGATGGGAGCTAGGCAATTACCCGAAGTAGTCACACAGCTATTAAAACACGATCGGGCGATCGATACCCCGATCGCGATCGTCCGGTGGGCGGGAACGCCACAGCAACAGATCTGGGTTTCCGATCTCGGTCAGATCCTCACCGAAACAGGGGATAGCGAACTCTCGCCAGCAGTAATTATCGTCGGACAAGTGGTGAGATTGCGCGAGTATCTCAACTGTGAAGTGTCCACCTCGCCAGTGAGCCGAGATTTTGGCAATCGGGATGCGAGCAAATCTGCCGCGATCGCGGGCAAATCTGTCCTCGTGACCCGCGCTAGCGGCCAAAATTATGAATTTAGTCAAATGTTACGATCGCGTGGCGCACGGGTGCTAGAGATGCCGACCTTAGAAATCGTACCCCCATCGAGCTGGCAGGATCTCGATCTGGAGATTGGCAGATTGAGCGATTTTGATTGGCTGATCCTGACTTCTAGTAATGGCGTCGATGCCTTCTTCGGACGCCTCCAACATGCGGGGAAAGATAGTCGCGCATTAGCTGGCATCAAAGTCGCCGTCGTCGGTCAAAAAACGGCTCGATCGCTGCAACAATATGGAATTACGGCAGACTTTATTCCGCCCGATTTTATCGCTGATGCTTTGGTAAGCAATTTCCCGATTTCTCCCGCCAACCAACGGATTTTATTTCCCCGAGTAGAAACTGGCGGACGCGAAATGCTAGTCCAAGAATTTACCAGCTTAGGTGCGACAGTCATCGAAGTCCCCGCATATCAATCCCAATGTCCGCTGGCGCTCGATCCAGACATTTTGGCGGCACTTGAGAATCGACAAGTAGATATTATTACTTTTGCCAGTGCCAAAACCGTCACACACTTTTGCCAACTGATCGGCACTAGTCTAACATCTGACTGGCAATCGAATGTGACGATCGCCTCGATCGGCCCGCAGACTTCGGCTAACTGTCGTTCGTTATTGGGGAAGGTAGATATCGAAGCAACTGAATATACTCTACCAGGATTGATTGCCGCGATCGAGCGCGATTATTTGGATCGATCGTCATAAGTAGCTGGACATAATTAAAATGATAATGCCTAAATCGCCCTCACCCCGCCCTCGCCTTCGGCTCTGGCTCCCCTCTGTCCTGATTCGCTGAACCGTCGGGGAACCCGACGAGCGCGAATCGCTCCCAAGCTTGGGAGCGGCGTTTTTATTCGGGGGTTCCCCCCGAATAAAAAAACGACAAGACAGAGGGGTTGGGGGTGAGGGCAAGGGGCTGGCATTTTACATTTAATTTCACCTAGCTACTTAGCTAAAATTTGTTGAAGTGCGATCGATTTAAGAGGATGTTTGAAAAGCGGTGCTAAGGTTAACCCCTAAATAATCTAAAATCGAATGTGCGATCGATTGATTGCCATCGACGGCTAATTTTTGACTCGATCGCGGTGGCTGTAGTGGTAAATTTAAGAAGTCCCAATTGTCTGCAAAAAACTGGTCGGGGCTAATTACTTGATGGTATCCAAAATCCTGCATCCCATTGAGGATAATTTCCGATTCGGCAAAGCCAGAACGCGTGAGGGAGATAATCGGTATTTGCAGTTTTAAGGCTTCTGCATAAGTCGAATATCCCGGCTTGGAGAGGACTCGATCGCACAAAGGCATAAAATCAACCGGACGATAGGCACGATCTAAAACTTTGACTAAGTTCGGCAGATCTGGCGCATGAGCATCGAGGGTGATAAATCGATAATCGGGGAATCGATCGATATTTTGATAAGGAATGGCATCGAGACTCAATCCACCAAATGTGAGTAAAATTGTTTGTTTGGCTGGCTGAATATCAAACTTATCGCGGATGAAATCCACGGGATATTTTGGATCGCCGCCAGTTAAGCCGACATCTTCAATGACTGGGAACCGCGCCATCGATTCGTGTAATGGAACGCGAAAAAGCCTGTCGCATCGTCCGTAACAATCGCCAATCCAGTCGGCAATTGCCGTAAATTCTCTCCCCCAATCCCGATAGATAAAATCCCACCCAAAGTTACCAGACATCCAACAGGGCACACCTAATTTTTCAGCAATTAAAGTGGCTAATGGTGGGGCATCGCCGAATACTAAATTTACGCCTTGTTCTTGGCAATATGCTACTTCTTCAGCGATAATTTCATCTTTAGCTGTAATAATCTGTTGCCACTTGGATAAGGTAGCATCTAGATCCATTTTCAGACTATCTGCCTGGACTACGCCGACATCAAACCCTCGCTGACGATAAATAAAATCACCATCGATGTAACATGCCAACAACCATTTAGGAGCCGTAGTTACCATAATTAACTTTACGGTCGGTAGTAGCTTTTGGAGGTGTCCCGCGATCGAGGCAGTTCGCGCGGCATGACCGAAACCATGTGCGGTGATGGTAATATAAATCGTCGGCGTTGACATAGGATCGGCTCTGATATTGATTAACTTATTAGCTCGCGCAAACATTGAATTAATTCATCTATTTCGGCAGTAGTAGTAAAGTAATGCGTACAAGCACGAATACAATCGGGATCGACGATCGTCCGTAGATAAAAATGTCGATCTTCCAAATCTTTGACTAACTTAGCACGATCTGCCGACCGTACTTGAAAAGATACTAAACCCGACTGCGGTGCCGTCTGGTTGAGACAGCTAATCCCTGCGACTTGCTGTAAATTTTCCCACAGATAAGTAGCTAAGCTGACGATTTTGCTAGCACGATCTGCGGCACTCCCCCAACTTTGATGTGTCGCAATTGCCGCACGCAATCCCGCATATAAGGGATAAGCTGATGTCGCTACCTCATACCGCCGCGCATCTCTAACTAAAGGTAGATCTGATTTACTGTAGTCGAGACTCCGCCACCCGATAAAGGTCGGATCGAGACTAGCTAGCGCATCGGGATGAATATACAGCCCGCCGACACCTTCCGGCCCACACCACCACTTGTGTCCGGTGAAGGCATAAAAATCGATTCCCAATTGGGCTAAATTTAACGGCAATAAACCGACTGATTGGGCGGCATCTACCAAAATTCGGATCGATCGATTTCCTGGCGAATACTGGCGGATCCCAGCCGCGATTTCCGCTAGGGGTAATACTTGTCCGGTGTTCCACAGGACATGACTGAGGACAACCAACCGCGTTTGCGGTTGTAAGTGCGCTGTCACTACAGTCACAGGATCGCCATTATCGAGCGTAGCCATGAGTGGGAATACATCGATCTCCACCTGAAAACGGCGACAGATTTCCTTGATACTCGCAATCACTCCCGGATGCTCGCAGTCTGAAATGAGAATGCGATCGCCAGGTTGCCAATTGAGACCCCACAAGGCAATATTACACCCCGCCGTCACATTTTCAGTCAAGGCGATCGATTCTGCGGTTACTCCCAGCTCGGAAGCGATCGCCTGCCGGGTCAAATTTGACTCTCGCCCCACCAATTCGCTAGTTTTGAATCCAAATGGCCCCTGAGTCTGAATCCGCTCGTAGGCGGCTACAATCGCGCCGAGGGCAGCTTGCGGCATCGGCCCTTGCCCGCCATAGTTGAAGTAAGCTTTATTAGCTAAAGCAGGAAATTGCTGGCGATAATTCATTGGCATTAATGTGTGGGGAAAAGGAGTTATTATCGATCGCTGAGTACAAACTTATCGGCTGCACCTTGAGAATAATTTGCAAGCTGGATCTGTTTGATTGTTTTGCCGAGTCGTTTATACAGTACTTCTTTTTCTTCTAGACCAGGACTTTGTTTTCGCATCCCAACGATAATCAATTTGCGCTGGATTGAATTCCCGGCATTGCGTTGACAAGTTCCCGTTTTGAACTGACCCAAACTAATCACTGGATATTCCTTCACATCAAAGATTGGCTTGACAATTTGTGTTTGAATCGTTCTGGCACGATTGAGCGATCGAGCTTCTTCTTCGATAGGCGAGCCTTCACAGGATGCCATTCCTAACGCGATAATTCGGTTGGGATTTTCCATGATTTCAAAAATACTTCGTTTTTTTGTGCTGTTGTCTTTTTGTTCTAACTTATTTTTTAGCACCGAGATGGGAATAGATTCTTCTCGACCATTGAGCCTGACTTGAGTATCCGAACCCATTTGCCACTCATATTCATCGCTGAGGATTGCCATGTTAATCTCTGCCGATTTACCCTGACTATCTGCGACGGGTATGAAGGGATAATAAGTCACATTACCAATTTTTTGAGGCGTCTGGTAGCTGAGCTTTGGTAAAGCTTTGGGCGGACAAAGTTGATTTTGACCGTTGAGGTAATCACATTCGATCCGATCTTTATTGGCATAAGCGACTAATCCGGTCGAGAGTACCGCTAAAATCGATCCAGTAACGATCGCTTTCAATCGCCAATTATTCACAGGCGGCGATGCTAAGGCGGCAATAATACAGGAAATCGATTGATGGCGATCCTGAACTTCATTCATCAACATCCGATCGATTGCGTTCGCCAATTGCTCGTCGATTTCGCGTTCTTGAGCGGCTAATTCCTGTCGCCAAGTCCACTTATTAATCATAAAATCATACAGTCGATCGGGCGTAATATCGGTGAGTAAATGAATGCAGGTAGCACCGAGAGCATAAATATCACTAGCCGGATAAGCTACCCCTGCCCGAATTTGTTCGGGCGGCGCATAACCCATAGTCCCGCCAGTAGTTCCCCGCGACATCACCGTACTATTGAGATGCTTGGACATCCCAAAATCAATTAAGACTAATTCACCAGTATTGCGCCGCATAATATTCTCAGGCTTGATATCCCGATGAATTACACCACTATCGTGAACGTATTTTAAGATTGGTAGTAGATCGTCTAATAACTTCCGAATTTTTTCTGGTGAATACGCCCCATTTTTATCTAGTTATTTAAGGAGATTTTGCCCATCAATAAATTCTTGAATCAGGTAAAATCGCCGTTCTTGCTCTAAATAGGCAAATAATTGCGGAATTTGGGTTGAATCAGCACCTAGCCTGTCCAATTGCGCCCCTTCCCGCTGAAACAGCTCGATCGATTTTTCAAAGGCTTCGACATCATCTAATACCTGCGGTGCTGGGAAAAACTGCTTGACTACGCAGCGTTTTTCTTGTGGCATGTCTGTATCGAGTGCCAAAAAATTTCGACTCATACCACCACTATCGAGAAAGCTGATGGCTCGGTAGCGATCTTTCAAAAGTAACTGACTACCACAAGCTTTGCAAATCTTCTCCTCATGATGATTCTGTGGCTGAGGGCAATTGGGATTGAGGCAATAGCTCATGACTGTAATGGATGACAATGCACTAGCTGAATTTTAGCCTAATGCTACACGGAAAATCGTCAGCGAATCGGCTAATCGATCGAGAATTTTGGCAGTTGAGTAGAAGTTAGCTTGACGATGTTCCTACCGAGAAGCTTACATCACCAAAATATCCAGCGCCGCCCTCAATTTTGGCATTACCATTACCGCTCGATCGGACATCGGCGGCGCAACCGCCCCCAAACGCGAGATAATATACTGGCATTGTGTATTTATTATTTACCGATCGCTACCATATGCCCCAAATCACATCATCCCTCTTTGATTGGTTTGCCAATCGTCAGAAAACCAGCCCCAGCATTCAGCAACAACAGGAGCGGGAAATTGCTGATGGGCTATGGACGAAATGCGAAGATTGCAATGCACTCGCCTATACCAAAGATCTCACCGCCAATCAGATGGTTTGCCTAGAGTGCGGGCACCACAAACGCGTCTCCTGTCACGAACGCATCGCCCAATTGATCGACGCCGATACCTGGGTGCCACTAGACGAACAGATTCAGCCTACCGATCCCCTGAAGTTCAAGGATCTCAAAGCCTACAGCGATAAATTGCGAGACACCCAGCACAAAACTGGATTGACGGATGCCGTCCTGACTGGGTTTGGCAAAATTGAAGGATCGCCCCTGGCATTAGGAGTGATGGATTTTCAGTTTATGGGTGGGAGCATGGGTTCTGTCGTTGGTGAAAAGCTCACCCGCGCGATCGAGTATGCTACTGCTCATAGTATCCCTGTCGCGATCGTCTGTGCCTCTGGTGGTGCCAGAATGCAGGAAGGAATGCTCAGTCTGATGCAGATGGCTAAAATCTCCGGCGCACTCGAACGCCACCGGGAAGCCCGATTGCTGTATCTCCCCATCCTCACTCACCCCACTACAGGCGGTGTGATTGCCAGTTTTGCCATGTTAGGCGATATTATTCTCGCCGAACCAAAAGCCACGATCTGTTTCGCAGGTAGACGCGTAATCGAACAAACCCTCCGCGAAAAGTTGCCCGACGACTTCCAGACATCCGAGTACTATTTCCAAAAGGGATTCATTGACAAAATCGTCCCCCGCACGCAACTTAAGCGGACTGTTGCTCAGTTGGTGAGATTGCATCAGGGATAGTGGATAGTGAATAGTGAATAGTGGATAGTGGATAGTTTGGGAGCGGAAAGAATCGATTTTTGGGTTTGAGAATGCAAGCGTTCTCGTCTTTCACTATCCACTATCCACTATCCACTAATTGTAAATTTTTATTTACTTTATGAGGAAATATTGAGATCCTGTGGTCTAGATAATGAGATGATATAGGTAATATAAGATAGCTGTGGCTTCGGTCTTGAGTTTAGCTGTGTTGTGTAATTATCATCTAATTTAAAGTTATCTTTTCGAGGGAGAACCATGTTCAAGCGATTCCTGTTGCTGGCGGTGGCAACCATATTGTTTGCATTCCAAACCTTAGTTACCAGTGCTAACGCCATCGAACTCGATGCAGCAACGCGCACAGTCAAATTGAATCCAGACGGTGAAACTGCCACGCTCAATCTCAAACAAGTCAACCAAGGCAGACAACTGTTTGCCTCGACTTGCGCTCAATGTCATGCTGGCGGCGTCACCAAAACTGACTTTAACGTAGGTTTAAGTCCTGTGGACTTATCCGGAGCGACACCAGCGCGAGACAATATTGTAGCGTTAGTAGATTACATGCACCATCCAACTACCTACGACGGCGAAACTCTAATTGCCGAGTTGCACCCGAGTATGGATAGTGCCGATATCTTCACCGAAATGAAGAATCTATCCGAAGATGACATGTATGCGATCGCCGGACACATCCTCATGCAGCCCAAAATTCTCGGCGAGCAGTGGGGTGGCGGTAAAACAGTCAGATAATCCCCGCTCGGATCGGGATTTTGAAGATGGTTGAAGCGATAATCATCATTTCGATCGTCTCCGGTCGCTAGTTGCTCCTACTGTCGCTCCCGCTGGCGCTTGACAGTAGGCATGACAAGAGTACCCAAACCCCAAATTGTTAAAGTTTCAATACAAAATAGGTACTTTTACCGATCGTACCCCCAAAAAATTGGGTACAATGGGTGATTGGTAGTATATGTTTCTTAATTTTAGATCGAAGGAGAACCGTTTTGAAAAAGCTGATTTCGATTTTCACAGTAGCGATCGCTCTATTTACAATCGCATTTACTAGTCCGGCGTCGGCTGCTGAGGTAGCTAACGGTGCCAAAATTTTTAGTGCCAATTGTGCGGCTTGTCATGCTGGTGGCAACAATGTCATCATGGCAAACAAGAACCTGAAAAAAGAAGCCCTCGCGACTTACGGAATGAACACCGTTGCTGCGATTACCACTCAGGTAACTAAAGGCAAAAATGCAATGCCTGCTTTTGGTGGTAGACTCAGTGCTGCTCAAATCGAAGACGTTGCTACCTATGTCTTAGCGCAATCCGAAAAAGGTTGGTAGTTTTTGATTGGTGTCTCAACCATGACTGACGATTAGTTAGGTGACATCAATATTAGTGGCTGGTAGTTGCTGAAGGTCGATCGAGAAGTTGCTTATGTGATAAGTTATTCTCTATCGCAGCTCGGCGATTGCCAGTCACTTGTTTTAGGAAGGGGTTAGGCTTTAGGCTTTAGGGCAGAAAGTCGTCAGGAGTAATACGCGCCCGAATTGACAACTTTCTATCTCCCCAACTCCCCACTCGTCATCAATGCTAGATATTAATAAGGTTGCGAAACAATTACCTGGGATCGGACAACATCTGGTGCGGGAAAATACCGCCAATCAGCAACGGCTAAAATTGGCGACATCATCGCTCCAGCAAGCCATCGAGCGACAAGTAGAGCTAGCCGAAATCCACAAACAGTGGAGCAATCGACTGTTTTTTAACACTTCAATTCCCGTCGAACTGCTCGATACTTGTATCGATATTGCCGCACCGCCAGCGCAGCAAACCGTCCTCGCTACGGATGGCTCCCAAATCGCGCCCAGCCATCATGAAATCGCCTACTGCTATCTAATCAACGTCGGGAGGGTGATGATTCATTACGGGCAAAATCTACATCCCCTCCTCGATAGCATCCCCGAAGTTTTTTATCAGCAAGAAGATTTGTATATCTCCCGTCAGTGGGGGATTAGTACCGAAGAATGGTTGGGTTATCGGCGAGCGGTTTCCGAAGCCACAGTCCTCGCAGAATTGGGCTGTAACTGGGTCAATCCACCCTTTGGCTTTGATGATAAGCCAGATAGCATTACCGCCCCGCCACAGCCGCGCGTGCCGACCTTAGCGATGGTAGATGGTTCGCTCGTCTACTGGTTTTTGGAGCAATTACCCACCGATGCGCGCGAACAGATCCTCAATCCAATTTTAGCGGCTTGGGAACAGTTGCGAGTCGCGGGAATTCCGATCGTCGGTTATCTCAGTTCGTCGCGGAGTATCGACAATCTCAATCTGCTGCGCCTACTTACCTGTCCCCATGATGTCCCCGATTGTCAGACGCATTGTGGTGGCGAAACTCGCCTCCCGTGTCAACAGTTTGAGGGTGTCCGAGACACTACCTTGTGGAATACGCACTTATTGCCCGGACAACGGAGCTGTTGGTGGCAGAGTACCGCCAAGATTTTAGACTGGTATGACGATCGCCACAAGATCTATTTTTGCTATCTGCATGTCGGTACCGAAATCGCCCGCGTGGAGGTACCCGCGTGGGTAGCTCAAGATGAGGCGTTATCGAGTATGGCGTTGAGTTTGATTATCGCTCAAGTTAATAAGGGTTATGGCTACCCCGTCGCCCTCGCTGAGGCGCACAATCAAGCCGTTGTCAGAGGTGCAGATCGATCGAGCTTTTTTGCC
>NZ_JANMZA010000656.1:0-4499 GCF_031382685.1 Chamaesiphon sp. OTE_8_metabat_110
GGGGAGGAGTTAGATCCTAGATTTATATCTGTAGTCCAACTTTGAAGAATTGGTATTAATCAGTCCGCGTAGGCGGACTTTGCATTCCGAGCGGCGGTTTCTAACCGCTGGAGTTGTATGGATTACACAACAGTAAAACTAGTATTAGTTAAAGCAGGATTGCCGACGAATTGTGCGATTCGGACTTGCGCCGCACCGCCAACACCATCCGCATCAAAGAATAACGCACCAGAATTATTGTTGTAAACAAACCGTTGGCTGGCTGTGGAGGCAGAAGCTCCGATTCCAAATCGAGTGGCATCGAGAATGCCCAAAGCATCGCTACCAAAGGTATTATTAACCCCAAAGCCAGAGCGGGAAATGCTCAATCGATCGATCCCAACTTCAAAGTCATTGATTTTATCGATGCCTTCGGTGGGACTGTAATAGACAAAAGTATCGGCACCAGTACCGCCAAATAGTAAATCTACTCCCGCACCACCAGTGATAAAGTCATTGCCAGCACCGCCATTGATGATGTCATTACCAGCACCACCAAAGAGAGTATCGCTGCCACTAGTACCGATGAGATTATCTGCTAGCGGATTGCCACCAGTCGGTTTGAGATCGAGTCCAGCCAACACTGGATCGTGGTCGGAGGAACGGAATCGATCGGGTGCATATAGACTGGTATCATTGCGATCTTCGGCTGGATTTTCACCTGATGAGAGGACATCATCGTTGTAGTCTAAAACGATCGGTTCTGAGGAGTTGATATTCCACTTGGCAGCACCCGTTACTTGAGCGAGTAAGCTGGATGTAACCAGGGCATGATCTAGAGAACCTGTCTGACCGTCGAAGACGTAGGAATCGGTTGTAGTGGCAAGTTTGGTCAAGCCACCAGCGCGGAGGATATCGATCGGGTCTTCTTCGTTGTAGGCATTGAGATCGCCTAATACCATCACATCGCTGTCACCAGAGACGGTTTGCACTTGAGCGACGAAGTTGAGGAGGGCGGTAGATTGGGCTTTGCGGGTGGCATTCGACAAGCCTTGACCGTCGCCTTGGTCGGTATCGCCGGGTAAGCCAGCACTGGAGCCTTTAGACTTAAAGTGATTGACAATGGGGGTGAATTTTTCACCATTGGCATTATTCAGAAAAGTCTGCGCTAATGGCGGACGGGCGGTGTTAAAGGCGGCATCGTTGAAATAGACCGCATTGCCGACGGGTGTAACAGCACCAGGCTTGTAGATGAAGGCGACCTTAATTTCATCCGTACCGGGGCTACCAGTGGTATTTGCCAGTTTGATATAGTCGTAAGTATTCGACCCGATCGAGGCATTCAAGCCGTTGACTAGATTAGCGATAGCCGAATTGGTACCATCGCCATCATTTTCCATCTCGATTAAACCGACGACATCGGCATTCAAATCTTTGATGGCTGAAATAATCTTATCCCGTTGGCGGCTAAATTCGATCGCCGTAGTTGCACCTCGCGAAGTCGGGAAACCACCGCCTAAACCGTCGCCGTTGAAATAGTTGAGGACGTTGAAACTACCGACTTTAATCCCGCCGCCGACATTGGGCAACGCTGGACGTGGTTCGTAGTCGAAAACTGGGGCTTGCGGGGGTTGAATCCGATAACTATTGAAGCCGAAACCGAGTACGCCAGTCAATCCGCCGATCGTACTGCCGATGCGGAGCGTGTCGTTAGCTGGGTTCGCGTCGGTGGTGTCGATGTAGGGGACATCGCTGAGATTGGACAGGCTGCTACCATCATCGAGCAGAATCCGACGGCGATTGTTGAGGTCTTGTTGAGCAGTTACCGCTGCCACATTACTCGTTCCTGTCGAATTCGTGCCTGATGCGATCGCATCATTAGGATCGATAATATTGGTTGGGTTAAATAAGCGACCGTCGGCAGATAGGGAAACTTCCCCAAAGCGACCTAAGTTGAAGACTTCAGTAACGGTGAGCGTTTCGGGGACGGTAATTAACATCCCTTCAAAGCGTTCTAAATCGCCCAGGGTGGCGATTGGCAGGTCTAAGACGGTCGGAGTCACTAACACCTGTTGTCCGGTCGCCAGGACGCTAATATCGGCGGCTGTGGTGGGTGTAATTGTCGCTTGGTTGAAGGATGGAGCCGTGGCATTTTCGGCAACGGTACCCGTAACGCGCACTTTGTCGCCGACATCTACCGCCGTGAGGGAATTGACAAAAATCCCCTCAGAGGTGAGCGGATTGCCATCGGCATCGCTGTTCTCTTCCTGAAGGTAAAAGCCGCCGAGTTGCCCAGTGGCTTGGAAGTCGCCGACGACGATACCTTCGATCGTAAATACCCCAGCCGTTGCCGCAGTGCCAGTACCTTGAATCGTACTGACTTTGGTAGTCGAGGGCGCAACACTGTCATTATCGACGATCGTCACACTAGCCGTCGCCGTCCCCGGCGTGAAACTTGCTGACGGGGACAGCGTGAGGGTAACGGTTTCATTACCTTCGACGAGCGCATCATCGACTGGAGCGACAATTACATCCACAAATGAGCTACCAGCCGCGATCGTGACAATCCCAGCTAGAGCGGTATAGTCAGTTCCAGGGGTTGCTTGACCCGTACCCGCATCCACAGCGTAGTTAACGTCTAACGCATTAGTTGTCTCGCCAGTCCGGGAGATCCGAAAACTACCATTAGCTGTGTCTGCTTCGGCAGCATTGGCGGTGGCGGAGATCGATACCGTTGGCGTACTGCCACCGCCGATCGTGAAAGCACCTGCAAAAGTTTGATTTGTGGCATCGTCGCCAGCCCAGTTTGCCGGGTTATATAAGGCAGCTTGTAAGGTTGCTCGATCGCCTGTAGTAGTGCCTGTATAGCGAGCATTATCAATTTCGGCGATCGCCACCGCACTCGTGCCAATTGTTAAGCCTTGAGGCAGCGCAGAGGTACTCGTATCGGCTGCATTGCTTTGAAAAACGGAATTACCATCATTATTTAAAGCCGCAATCGCTGTCGGGCTGGCAAGGCTGCCTTGAAAGGCAATAATTTGGTCGCCAGCGGCAGAAAAGTTGAGATCTGCTGTTTCTACAACCGACCCAGCCGTCGCACTAGGAACAGTATCGATCGTAACTACCGTGCCAGCCGTAACGCCGCCAGCAGGCGCAGTCCAAGTAATAATCCCTTCACCCGTGCGAAAAGCATTGGTATTCAGCCAACCGTTATCAGTAAAGAGAATGACTTCGCCAGCAGGGATAGTGACGAGGGTCACAAATGCAAAATTGTCAGTGTTGTCAGCATTGTATTGCACAAATGCGATATCACCTGGATTAAGTGCCATAATTTTCTCTAATTCTAAAGTTTAAAATGAGTAAAAGTCAGACATTAGTTGCTGTCGTTGGCGGAGCCTCTCGGAACGAGAATCGCTACCTGGTTTGAGTTGAATTCGATCGAACTTAATTAGACTTGGAATAACACTTAGCTCAATGGCAATTTAGATTAACATTAAATATTTAGGTTGACTTTTTGCCCGCTGACAATTTACGTTTGAGCTTAACTACTGCAAACCCAGCGACAGCAGTACCGATGAAGCTAACAGGTTCGGGTACAGCAGTAGCTGACGATACCGCGACGATATCTACAGCATAATTTGGATTTCGACCAAAGAATTCACCGCTCCCATCGAAACCTTGCGAAATATTTGTTTTAGTTGGAAAGTCAAAAAATCTGCCAAATGTACTGACGGCTGCTTGATAGTTTCCGGGTGACAAGGTAGCAGTAAAGTTTAAATCTTCTGTAGCAGTGTATTCGTTGAAATAGTTACCGCTCGGATTGAATATTGTCAGCACTGGGCTAAATCCCCCCGGTGGAATTAGCGTTCCCACATCGTTGGTGCCGCCATTGTAGCTCAACGATCGAAATCTTAATTCCGCGCCAGTTGAAGTAAATGGCAGCAGATCGATCGCATCGGCATTAACCAACGATCCGGTGAAAGATGCCCCATGAGCAGGCGCAACCAGCGTGACTCCAATAGTTGCTGTCGTAATTCCTAATAATGTTGCAAGTGTAAATTTTTTCATTGCGATCCAGATGAGCGTGTTCTATAGTCGATCGAGCCAACGGACTTGTAGCAACTCATCAGCACCGTTTTGACAAATCGATGTGTTGTTAGCACCGAAATCAAATCGGATTGCTACAGGTGCTAGTTCCATTGGATAGTATCCCGATCGAAGATGTGATTTTGTGATGGAATTTTCATTCACTTGCCATCTAGTCAAACTACGCTGATAAAGTGACATGGCAATAACTAGATGAAATTAGATCGTTTTTTGGTGTGTGGTTTAGGTAGCTTGGGTCAACACTGCGTGCTGGCTCTCACCAATTTGGCGTGAAGATTGTCGCGATCGAACAAGTTGCTCCTCAAAGTTGGGAAGTTCCAAATTTAGTCGATTTATTAGACGAGCTGATTATTGGTGATTGCCGTGAAAATAACGTGTTGGCGCAAGCCCAAATCCAAGCCTGTCGCGCTGCC
>NZ_JANMZA010000019.1:0-6389 GCF_031382685.1 Chamaesiphon sp. OTE_8_metabat_110
TTGACTAGTGCCAAGTTATATCTAGTCACCACTCCCACGCCCGATTTACTCCCCCGTGTCGAGGCAGCTTTACAGGGTGGCTTGACATTAGTGCAGTATCGTGATAAGCAAGCCAACGATACCGACCGATTGGCGATCGCCCAAGCGATGTGTCAACTGTGCCATAATTATGGCGCGTTATTTATCCTCAACGATCGGGTGGATCTGGCGCTAGCTGTGGGTGCTGACGGGGTACATTTGGGGCAGCAAGACGTGTCGATCGCGTTGGCGAGACAAGTATTAGGTTCGCAAAAGATCGTCGGCAAATCCACAACAAGCCCCGCTGAAATGGCGCAAGCGATCGCGGAAGGTGCCGACTACATTGGCGTTGGGCCAGTATATGAAACGCCGACTAAACCGGGCAAAGCAGCAGCAGGACTAGAATACGTCCAACATGCCGTCAAAAATGCCACTGTCCCTTGGTTTGCGATCGGGGGGATCGATAGTACTAATATTGATGATGTCCTCCAAGCTGGCGCACCAGGAATCGCGATCGTTCGGGCAATTATGGGGGCGGAAAATCCGACTCATGCCGTCCAGTCTTGTCTGTCGATCTTGAATCGAGTGCCACAATTAGGGGGTAGAGGGTAGAGGGTAGAGGGTAGAGGGTAGAGGGTAGGGAATAACTTTATGAATAATGCGATCGAGTTACAGGTTAATGGTGAGGGTCATACTTGTTTGCCACAGACGACTTTACCTCAATTATTAGTCCAGATGGGTCTCAATCCCCGACTGCTGGCAGTAGAATACAACGGGGAAATTTTGCATCGGCAGTTTTGGGATGAGACTGTGATTAAAACTAACGATCGACTAGAAATTGTGACGATCGTCGGTGGTGGATAAAATTGATATAGCAATTGTTAAATTATAAATTATGAATGCCAACACCGATCGAAATGTCCTCGGCACCGAACTTCAGACTTGCTGTACCGATCCGATGACCGGATTTTTTCGGACGGGCGTTTGCGTGACTGGCCCTCAAGATCGGGGCACACATGTAGTTTGCGCCCGCGTTACCGCTGAATTTTTGACGTATACTAAAGCACAAGGTAACGATCTGAGTACGCCCGTGCCTGCTGCCAATTTCCCAGGCTTAAAACCTGGTGACAAGTGGTGTCTGTGTGCATCGCGGTGGCAGCAAGCATTAGCAGATGGGGTTGCGCCGCCAGTCGATCTGGCAGCTACTCATGATGCGGCGCTCAAGTTTGTGTCCTTAGCAGATCTCCAACAACACGCAATTTCTCTATGAGCGGTGATGCACCTGTCGAAGTCGCGATCGCGATTTTACCCTATGAGGGCAAATTTTTGATGCAATTGCGCGATAATATTCCCACCATTCTCTATCCAGGATTGTGGGGTTTATTTGGCGGACATATCGAGGCTGGGGAAACTCCAGAAGTTGCTGTCGAACGGGAGATACTAGAAGAGATCGGCTATCAGATTAAAGAACCCAAGAAGTTTGGTTGCTATAGTGACGATCGAGTTATCAGACATATATTCTATACACCGCTGACTGTCGAGCTAGATAAATTGGTGTTAACTGAAGGTTGGGATTTTGGGTTGATTAGTCTCGCCCAAATCGAAGCTGGATTCGCTTATTCCGCGATCGCAGGTGAAGAACGTCCGCTCGGGGTGGTACACCAACAAGTCATGCTGGACTTTATCGAATGGTGGGGTTAGTCGATTCAGATTTCTCTGCTGACTGAGCTAGGGTAATTGTAATCGATAGCCCGACTGTCATTACTAACATTGCTTGTGGTGCAAGTGCTAGCAAGATGAGGTAGAAAAATACCAAAAATGAATACAATAAGAAGGGAAGCATCGCAAATCGGCGCGGCGATCGAGAATTAATATGTGGATACCAAGACTGGATCGACACGCATAATGTATAACCGATCGCTAAAAAATTAGCGGCAACTGTCAAGATTGTTTGCCATTCTTCTGGGAAATAGATGCCGAGGCGAACATAACTGCCACTCATGCGCTGACTTATTTGAGAGCTAGTTATCATTGCCAGACCCGACCAGCCAACTGCGGAAAAGACCAAGCTCAAAACCAGCGGCGGTAATGAAGCGGTCAAGGTTGCGAAAATTGCGCCCAGATCCAATAATCCGATGAGCATTAAGCCGAGCGCATTCCAAATCCACGCATGAGGCACAGCCATTTGCACTAGAGCAATGGTATGTAGCGGTAAGGCTAACAGAACTATCCAATAGATGAGAACTGGCACGCCCAGGAGTTTACCCAGCACAATTTCCCAGGGTTTTACAGGAGACAAATCGACCAAATCGAGAGTGCCTGTGCGGATCTCCCGATCGAAATCTTTGGCAATAAAATAGATGCCGCCGATTGCTAGCGCCAGCCAAATTTCCAGATTGAGTAGTTCGCAGACATGCAGCCACCAAGATCGTGAGATGTACCAATAATGGTTGTTAAATTCTAGTACGCGTGGAGCTGGCAATACCACTGTCAGGATTTGAGCTAGCAGTGAGACAAAGGTCGCGATCGCCAGATTTGGCAGCGTTAGTCGTGATTTTAGTTCTCTTCTTAGCTGAGGATTCCAGTCACCAATTAGGTCGAAAATTCGCTCTAACAGCATTAATTTATTGGTAAATCTAGACGCGGATTAAATGATTCGATCTCGCGTAGCTTCTGGTAGAGATCGCGTTCGGCTGGGGCGGGATTTTTGGGGACGACGATTTGAATTTCGAGTAACTGATCGCCGCGTTTGCCATCATCAGCCGGAAATCCTTTGCCAGCTAATCGCAATTTTTGACCGGAGGCAATACTTTGGGGCAAGCTAATTTTGACTAAGCCATCGAGTGTTGGGACTTCGACAAAACCACCCAAAACAGCTTCGGCGGGAGTAATGGGGAGTTGACAATGGACATTAATCCCTTCGAGTCTAAAAAACTGGTGGGGGGAGACATTAATCTTGAGATAAAGATCGCCACCAGCGATCCCTTGTCCGCGCAGGCGGATTTTTTGCCCTGGGATCATCCCTGGGGGCATCTCGACTTCCAGTGAGCGACCATCTTCTTGAATGGTGATGCGTTCGCGTCCGCCCAGATAGGCTTTGTCGAGCGGGAGCGTGAGTTCGGCTTCGAGATTTTTGGGACGCACTGGCGATGGTGCTTCGGCAAAGGTATTTCGTTCGGGACGTTCGGAGTCTCCGGTGCGACTATTCCGGCGTTCGTTATTGCGAGCAGTGCGAGCGGTTTGGGCATCAGTTCGCGCTGTGTCATCACTATAATAACCACTTGGACTCGCTTCTTTTTTCCTCCCTAATAATCGATCGATAAAGGTATTAAAATCATCGCTAAAATCATCTTCATCCGATCGATCTCTGGGCGGATTATTGGAGGTAGATTTGGTTCTATTTTTGCGCCAAAACCCGGCGAATTTATCATACTGCGATCGTTTGGATCGATCGGACAAAATCTCATAAGCTTCACTAATATCCTTGAACTTATCTTCAGCGCTTTTGTCCCCAGGATTGAGATCGGGATGGTATTTGCGCGCCAGTTGTCGAAATGACTGTTTGATTTCATCAGCGGAAGCATCCCGCTTCACACCCAATAGCTCGTAATAATTGCGAATGTCTTGCATGGGTTTAGGAGAGATGGGAGATGGGAGATGGGAGATGGATAGAGAGCATAGTAGGGTGGGCACTGCCCACCATCTAGGTTTCAGACATAATCTGTCCTATAAAACGATCGCATCTACCTACTGATTATTTACCCTCAAGTCCTCAAGTTTAAAATCTACCCCATTCATCATCTTCTTCATCCCAGTCATCGACTATTGGTTGAGAATTGGGATTGGGGGAGCGAGGGGGGTTGTTATTTGATTGGGTGCGCCGGGAGTCAGGGGGTTGTGCCGAGTTGTCACCATAGCGAGAATTGCGCTGTGCGGGGGGCTGAGATCGATTATCTGGTGTGTTATCGCGTCCAGTGGTCGATCTAGGCGTGCGGGCGTCTCCTTGGCGGCGGGATGTAGGGGGGTTTTGGTCGTCATCCCAACGATCTTGGCGTGGTGCTGAAGGTGCATCGTCTCGATAGTCATCATCGCGTTGGCGCGAGCGATTATCGGGGGGATTGTTTGCGGGTGGGTTACGGGGGTAGTCGTCGCGGCGGTTAGGGTTGTAATTGCCATTCTCGTCGCGGCGGTTGGGATAGCGTTCTTCTTCGCGATAGCCTTGCTGGGAGGCGTTGGAATTATTGCGACTGTCTCTGGGACGATCGCGAGTATTATCAGCGTAGGGATCTCTAGGCTGATTGTAGTCGCGATCGCGGTAGGGATCTCTAGAGTTATTGTAGTTTTGGGGTGGGAGTGCGCCGCGATCTCTGGGATACGATTGGGGATAATCATTGTTGCGATCGTAGTACGGTTCGCGACCAGTTCCGTAGGGACTATAGACATCGCGGGGGTTGTAGGCATCGCGATAATTGTATTCTTCATCATCGCCGACAAAGATTTCTTTGAGGGTACCGAGAATCCCCTTATCCTCTTCTTCGGTGAGCATTTTCACCTGACGGCTAAAATCATACAGCGCATCGTCCAATTCGCTTTTGATTTCGTCGATCGATCTTTCGTCCCCATCGGCGAGTGCTTGGCGGATCTCGCGCACTAAGCCTTCAATTTGCTTGCGTTGAGCATTGGCAAACTGCATCCCAAATTCCAGCGCCACTTCGCGCAACTGGCGTTCGGCTTGATAAGACAAGCTCTCGGCGCGGTTGCGTTTATCGATTTTGTCGCGTTTTTGTTTATCGCTAGCGGCAAATTGCGTCGCTTCATCGATCATCCGCTGGACTTCCATTTCCCCAAGTGAGGACGCACCTTGGATCGTAACTGTCTGTTCGCGTCCGGTGGTACGATCCATTGCCGTCACTTGCAGGATGCCATTTGCATCGACATCGAGCGACACTTGCACCTGCGGAATCCCTTTCGGTGCGGGGGGAATGCCCGTAAGTTTAAATCGTCCCAGGGACTTGTTATCCGCAGCCATTTCCCGCTCGCCTTGAACGATATGGACTTCTACCATCGTTTGATTATTTTCCGATGTGGAAAAGATATCTGATTTCCGCACGGGAATTGTCGTATTGCGGGGGATCAGTTTTTTCATGACCCCGCCGATCGTTTCTAGTCCCAGCGACAGCGGCGTGACATCTAGCAGCAAGATATCCTTAACTTCGCCAGAAAGTACCCCCGCTTGAATTGCGGCACCGACAGCGACCACCTCGTCGGGATTGACGTTTTGATTGGGGCGTTTATTGATATAACTTCTCACCAATTCCTGCACTGCGGGAATCCGCGTCGAGCCGCCGACTAGTACCACCTCATCGATGTCATAAGCCGTCAAGCCAGCATCATTCATCGCCCGTTTGACTGGCCCGCGCAGCCGTGCGATCAGATCGGCGCACAACTCCTCAAATTGAGCGCGAGTCAGCCGCGTCTCGATATGTTTGGGGCCATCGGCGGTCGCCGTGATGAAGGGGAGATTGATATCCGTCACCATCACCCCAGAGAGTTCGATCTTCGCCTTCTCAGCGGCTTCTGTCAGCCGCTGGAGCGATTGCCGTTCCTTCCGCAAATCGATATTTTCGGTAGCCAGAAATTGCTCTGCCAACCAATCGACGATCTTGCGATCGAAATCCATCCCGCCTAACTGGACATCACCGCTAGTAGACTTCACCTGAAACACGCCATCGCCAACTTCCAGCACGGAGACATCAAAAGTCCCGCCCCCCAAGTCAAAAGCTAAGATCGTCTCGCTCTGGCGTTTGTCCAAGCCATACGCTAGCGATGCTGCTGTTGGCTCATTTAAAATCCGCAGGACATCCAATCCGGCAATTTTTCCGGCGTTTTTAGTTGCTTGGCGTTGAGAATCGTTAAAATAAGCAGGTACGGTAATTACTGCACCAGTCACGGGTTCGCCGAGATATCTACTAGCTTCGTCGGCTAGTTTTTGCAAGATCATCGCCGAAATCTCTTCGGGAGCATACTCGCGATTTTGTTTGGGACATTTGATTTTAATATTGCCATCTTCATCCTTGCGGATCGTGAAGGGTACTTGCTTCGATCTGGGGCTGAGTTCGCCATATTTACGCCCCATAAAGCGCTTGACCCCATAAAATGTATTTTGAGGGTTAAGTTCTGTTTGCCGTCGCGCCATCTGCCCAACGAGGCGTTCGCCGTCTTTGCTGAATCCAACGACGGAGGGTGTGGTACGCATCCCTTCTGCATTAGCGATTACCACTGGTTTTCCACCTTCCATCACAGCTACCACTGAATTGGTGGTACCCAGGTCGATGCCTACTACTTTACCCATCCGCTGTTTCCCTTTGTAT
>NZ_JANMZA010000020.1:0-6679 GCF_031382685.1 Chamaesiphon sp. OTE_8_metabat_110
GCCCAAGCCTATTACAACAAACAAGCAGGCATCAAACGCTTAATCACCGAAACCGGAGCCGGACAGTGGGGATCTTCACTGGCGTTCGCTGGTGCGCTCTTTGGGCTAGAAGTTGTGGTTTACATGGTCAAAGTCAGCTACAACCAAAAACCCTATCGCCGCGCCCTGATGGAAACCTATGGAGCCAGAGTTGTTGCCAGTCCTAGCACCGAAACTCAAGCTGGTCGATCGATTCTCGCAACGCATCCTAATAGTACGGGCAGTTTGGGCATCGCCATCAGTGAGGCTGTCGAAATTGCAGCGGCTGACGAGCAGAGCAAATATGCTTTAGGCAGCGTCCTCAATCACGTTCTCCTCCATCAAACTGTCATCGGACAGGAAGCCTTAGTCCAGATGGAAATGGCGGGTGATTATCCAGATCTAGTCATTGGTTGCACGGGTGGCGGTAGCAACTTTGCTGGTATTGCATTTCCGTTTCTAGGTGCCAAGTTACGCGGCGAACGCGACGTGGAAATTATCGCTGTCGAACCAGCGGCTTGTCCCACCTTGACTCGTGGTAAGTATGCCTACGATTTTGGCGATACGGCGCACTTGACACCGTTGATGAAGATGCACACCTTGGGTAGCACCTTCGTTCCTGAAGGCATTCATGCTGGCGGCTTGCGCTATCACGGGATGGCTCCATTAATGAGTCATGTAGTCACGCTAGGTCTGGCTGAAGCGCGCTCGGAATATCAATTAGGTTGTTTTGCGGCAGGATTGACATTTGCACGGTCTGAAGGCATTCTTCCCGCTCCAGAAGCGAATCATGCTGTCAAGGCTGCAATCGATGAAGCCCTCAAATGTAAGGAGTCTGGCGAGAGTAAGGTAATTCTATTCAATCTTTGCGGTCACGGACACTTTGATATGCAAGCATACATGGACTATCAAGCCGGAAAACTCGTCGATACCGAGTATAGTTCGGCAGAGGTGGCAATGGCTCTGGCTGGATTGCCCTCCTTTGGTTAATGATGGTTAAACAGCTCGATCGAGCTTATCGATCGAGCTGCTTAATCCTCAAGAGATCGATTGAAATTTCTCTAAATCCTGACCTACCAAATACTAGAAATCGAACATGACTCATTTTGGCATCATCTGCCCTGTCGCCACTGGACATCTTAATCCCATGACAACACTAGGGCACGAACTGAAACAGCGCGGTCATCGCGTAACTTTATTTGGCATTCCTGACGCTCGCGCTAAAACTTTAGCTGCTGGATTAGAATTCTGTGTAATTGGCGAGCGAGAATTTCCCGCTGGATCGTCAGCGGCATCTTTTGCCGAACTAGGGAAATTGAGTGGCTTAGCTGCCTTAAAATACACCATTACCCTGTTTCAACAGTTGACAGTAACGATCTTGCGGGAAGCTCCCAATGCGATCTCCGCCGCAGGTGTGGAGCTATTACTGGTAGATCAAACTTCGTTTGGTGGTGGGACGGTTGCAGATTTTTTGAAGTTACCCTTTATCAGTGTAGCCTGCGCTCTGATGTTGAACCGAGAGACAGGCATTCCACCAATTAATTCAAATTGGTCTTACAACCCAGCTTGGTGGGCACAACTCCGCAATCAATTGGGTTATCGGTTGCTCAGTCGGATTACCAAACCAGTCGTCAACACAGTCGCCCAGTATCGCCAAGAATGGCAGTTACCCCCACACTTAGAACCTAACGACACTTATTCCAAACTGGCTCAAATCAGCCAACAGCCTGCTGAATTTGAATTTCCTCGACAGGAATTACCGCAGTGCTTCCATTTCACTGGGCCTTATTCTCGTCCCGATAGTCGCGAACCTGCTGATTTCCCATTTGAGCAGCTCACTGGACAGCCACTGATTTATGCCTCGATGGGGACTCTCCAAAACAAGCTGATTGGGGTGTTTGAAAATATTGCTCAGGCGTGTGTGGGGTTAGATGCTCAGTTAGTCATTGCCCTGGGTGGTGGTAATCCAGCATCTCTACCAAATTTACCTGGTTCTCCCCTCGTTGTGGGTTATGCACCACAGTTAGAGCTACTGCAAAAAGCTACTCTGACCATTACTCACGCGGGTATGAATACTGCTTTGGAATCTTTGAGTAATGGGGTACCGATGGTAGCGATTCCGATCGCTAACGACCAGCCAGGGGTGGCAGCGCGGATTACATGGACGGGTACTGGAGAGGTAATAAGTCTCCCTAAATTAACTAGTTCCAGACTACAGGTAGCGATCGAGAAAGTGTTGACGGAAGATGCTTACAAACAAAATGCCACGAGGTTACAAGCAGCAATTCGCCGTGCTGGGGGAGTGAGTCGAGCTGCTGATATCGTCGAACAGGTGGCGCAGACAGGTCAGCCAGTATTGGCTCAAACATAGTTACTTAATTGATGTTTAAGTAAGCTATTTCCCCAAAATAGCAGGAGAGCCAATAATTGCAGCATAATAATATGGCTAGATTTCTCATTTGGACGATTTCAGTAGCTGGGCATGTGAGTCCGGCTATGCCGTTGGCATAGCCGATCGGAGATAATTATTTTGGTCGTTCGAGGCTCACTCGATCGAGAGGCATCGTTGAATGAACTTCGCGATCGCAAGCATTATGCGTCGATATATTGGATTGCAGATGTCCAGAATACTCAGATTTATGCTGTTGAAATGTTCGTTGGCGAAGCCTCTCTTTCGGAGAATCGCGGTAGCCGCAGAATCGATCGTTCTCTGGTATTTCCGAACTTATCGATCGCCACGATCGTAGAAGCATTAAATCGTAGCAAAGAAGCAGACCAATCTCAATTCGGGCAATGGCTGATGAGTCAATTTCAGGGATAATAACTAAGCTAAATATGAGAAAAGAGTAGTGTCAAAACGTCAAAATATTTCCACTGGCTCCAAATGGGAACCCATCATCGGTTATTCCCGCGCCGTCAAAATCGGTAACACCATCCATGTCTCTGGTACCACCGCTGCAAATGCCGCAGGCGAACTCGTCGGTATCGGCGATGTCTACGCCCAAACCAAACAAATCATCCTCAATATCGAATCCGCCCTCCACCAAGCTGGAGCCAGCCTCTCAGACGTAGTTCGCACCCGCATCTACTGTACTAACATCGAAGAATGGGAACTCATCGGCAAAGCCCACGGTGAATTCTTCAGCGAAATCCGCCCTACGACTGCAATGGTAGAAGTCAGCCGTCTGATTTCCCCCGATATTTTAGTCGAAATTGAAGCTGAAGCGATCGTTCAGTAGATTTCAGATTGCACTAATCTCTTACTCCTCCCCTTTATAAGGGGAGGGAGCCAAACCCTAGATATATTAAGACATCTAATACTCTCTAATCTCTAAACCATGAATAGCAAAATCTCCACTATCTCCGGTACCGCCATTCCCCTGACAGGTAATGACATCGATACCGATCGCATTATCCCCGCCAGATTCCTTCGCTGCGTCACTTTTGACGGTTTAGGCGCAAGTGTATTTGAAGACGATCGAATCCAGCTCAAAGGCGCTCACCCATTCGATTTACCCCAATTTCAAGGTGCAAATATTTTAGTCGTCAATAGCAACTTCGGTTGCGGTTCTAGTCGCGAACATGCACCTCAAGCCTTAGCTAAATGGGGTATTAAATTAGTTATCGGCGAAAGCTTCTCCGAAATCTTCTTTGGTAACTGCGTCGCGATGGGTATTCCCTGTCTCACCGCCAATGCTGCCACTACAACCCGTCTGCAAGAGATTTTGCGGACACACCCCAAGAGCGCAGTTACCGTCGATCTGAACGCGTTACAGGTACAGTGTGGTGAGTTTTCTGCCCCAGTCTCGATCGGGGAGGGTTCCCGCCAACAATTAACCAATGGCACCTGGGATGCCTGCGGACAATTAGTCGCAAATCTCGATCGAACCAAAGTCACCGCAGCAAAGTTACCTTATGTTTCTTGGTGAACTATCCCCTAGCCCCTATCCCCTAACGACTAAAGTCTAAAACCTAAAGCCTAAGTTGGTAATTGCCAGCGTTCCGACTCGACATGAGCGATCGCAAATGAGTTACCACAGCCACAGACATTGGTTGCTAGGGGATTTTCAAACCGGAAACCTCCACCCATGAGATCCTCGGCATAATCTAACTTAAGATTGTCTAAATATGCCAGGTGGTGACGATCGATTACTACCGAAATACCATCGACACGGCAAACTCGCTCTTGCTCTAGGATCGAGTCTGTGAAATCGATCGTGTAGTAAAAATTTTCACACCCACCATTTGTAAAACCGACGCGCAAGTTAGTTTCAACTAGATTGCGCGCCATTTGCATTCGTTTAATTTCGGCGATTGCTGCCTTGCTAATCTCAATCACGATCGATCCAATCTGAATTTATGTTCGATTGTACGCTCTTTGGGGCTTCCCGATCGAGTGTAGCCGCGATCGGGAATGGCAAGATCGACTAGTTGCTAGCCGTTGTTTCTCGCATAGTCATCTTCAAACCGAACGATATCATCCTCACCCAAATACTCGCCATTTTGGACTTCGATGATTACCAAGGGAATCACGCCGGGATTTTCTAGTCGATGCTTGGTGCAAGCCGGAACGTAAGTAGATTGATTGCTGTGTAAAATTTCCTCTTTATCGTCGCAAGTTACCATTGCCGTGCCACAAACGACGATCCAGTGTTCGCTACGATGGTAGTGCATCTGAAGGCTGAGGCGATGTCCGGGCTTGACCTCGATTCGTTTGATCTTGTGCCCTCTACCTTCTTCTAAAATCGTAAAAGAACCCCAAGGACGTAACTCTGTTGCGGCAACAGTACCTGTGGGTAGCGACGGTGTTGGTGTAAGATTGGGTGTTTTGGTTTGGGTCATAAATTTTGAAATTAATGATTCTAGCGCACCATGCTTTGAAGTTTAACAGTCATCCGATCGCTACTCTATCAAAAGCGGTAGGTCTTCCGAATCGTCAAATATACCGATTCAACTGCACAAAAACGATTTCTGAAAAATTACCTTACTTACTTCTAAAAAATATCATTATTTCGCCCGATCGGGGGTGATCTTTGCGATTGTTATCGATCGCGCTGCGACTCAAGCCATGACAACAAGCCAATTAAATTGTTAAATCTTACGATAGATTTACTTAATAAACATCGGAAGCAGCAATCTAAACCCACTTTTCGCCATCCACTATCCACTATCCACTAAAACACTGTCTTGATTCGCTAAACCGTCGGGAAACCCGACGAGCGCGAATCGCTAGTAACTTTGTTTTGATGCAAGATTTGGTATTATTGAGCTTCGGTAGGATCGATAGCAGTAAAGGTGGCTTGGGTGAATTTATTAGGTGGGGATATCTTGGGTGCGGTGGCACTAGGATTGTTATCGTGTCAGGGTGCGGCTAGTTTGATTCTCCTGTCGCGATTGGTAAAAGGGGCGGTACGTCGTCCGCCGTTGCTGCCACAGCTTGCGACGCCAGATCGAGTTGGGAGTGTGAGTGTGGTCGTACCGACGCTAAATGAGGTCGATCGCATTGCGCCCTGTTTGCATGGATTGAGTCAGCAAGGCGCTGTAGTTGAGGAAATCCTCATCGTTGATAGCAATTCTCAAGATGGGACGCGGGAGCTGGTTAAAGAGGCTGCTAGCGCCGACTCTCGCTTCAAGTTGATGACTGACGATCCGTTACCTGCGGGTTGGGTGGGTCGTCCGTGGGCGTTACATTGGGGATTTTTAAGTAGTTCGGCTGAGAGTGAGTGGATTTTGGGTGTGGATGCGGATACTCAACCTCAACCGGGACTGGTAAATAGTTTGGTGGCGGCGGCGATCGAGGAGGGTTACGATTTAGTTTCACTATCGCCGCAGTTTATCCTTGAGGATGCGGGGGAGTGGTGGCTGCAACCAGCTTTATTAATGACTTTGCTGTATCGGTTTGATTCGTCTGGAGTGCGAGCGCAATCGCCCGATCGAGTGATGGCAAATGGGCAGTGCTTTTTAGCACGGCGAACAGTATTAGAACAATTGGGCGGTTATACTAGCGCAGCGGGTTCTTTTTGCGATGATGTGACTTTGGCGCGAAATGCCGCCAAGCAAGGATTTAAGGTTGGCTTTTTGGATGGAGCTAAGGTAATTCGGGTGCGGATGTATGCGGGGATGGCGGAAACATGGCGCGAATGGGGACGCTCTTTGGATCTCAAGGATGCGACGACTAAGCCGCAGCTATGGAGCGATTTGGCGTTACTCGTTTTGGTGCAGGGTTTACCAATTCCGCTGACGATCGCTTTTTGGAGTCTTGGGGGATGGGAAAATTCGTTCCTGACATGGCAACTGGCGATCGGTCTAAACTTATTTTTAGTTATCGTTCGATTTGCCCTATTACTAGCGATTTATCCTTCCTATGCTCGGGAAGGGTTTTCATGGGCTTCGCTATCCTTCTGGCTGTCGCCGCTTGCCGATCCAGTGGCAGTTTTAAGGATCTTTCTATCGGCTTTTCAACAACCAAAACAATGGCGGGGTCGAGTTTATTAAACTCGCGATCGCCATCTCGATGTTAATCGGTCGCGGTCATAAATATTAATACTCAAAATTGGCGATCGACAGTGACTTGCCATAAATTTAGTCACGCTCGATCGCTAACTTCAATAATTAGCAAGAATTAATAGAACTATTCTGCTGGCTCGATCGTACTAGTCAA
>NZ_JANMZA010000025.1:0-6512 GCF_031382685.1 Chamaesiphon sp. OTE_8_metabat_110
TATAGCTATTCATTATGCGCCCACAACAGCGAAATTTGGCATAGTAAACAGTACTAACCGGATCGGTGGTGCGATCGGTCAAAATATCGATTCCGATCCCATTCCTGCCCATTTGAATCCCCGAGCTGTGAATATAGCGTAACTCACCTAAATGCAGTGCGACATGATCCGTCTTCTCCGGCGTACCAAAGAAAATCAGATCGCCAGGTAACATCTGCTCGATCGAGACTGGCTCCACAAAAGCTTCCTGCTGATAAGAATCGCGCGGCAACCAAATCCCCTGCGACGCAAATGCCGCCTGCATCAAACCCGAACAGTCATAATTCGGAGCCACCGTTCCCCCCCATAAGTAATGATTGGGTACTGCCATCGCCGCTTGAGTAAAAGCGATAACTTCCGGGATACTTGCGGCAATTGTAGATCGATCGATTTTCACGAATTTATATAGATCGGTAGTAACTTCCAGATGCTCGACATCCGTAAGTTTCAGCCAAGCTGGATAATTATCTTCACGCAATCGAATCGGGAGAGCTTGCGCTGTTGGCGTTAGCGATTCGATCTGCAAATGTCTACCAGCAACGGCTTGCGTCGCCAATCCTTCGCAAGCGGGGGAACTGTAGAGATCGAGATTCGCTCGACATCGATACTCATTATTAGTAGTTAAGTTCATCTTAATTTTTTTAATTGTTTATCGGGGCGATCGAGCCATACTTCTCCGAAAAATCACTGATATTTAGCTCGACGATCGCCAGATCGATCGAGTGTAAATACCGAGCGATCTCAGTCACAGTAAATCCCAAAAAAGCGATTAGGATTGAGGATGCAGCACCCAAAGTTATCGAGCTAGATCTTGCTGGGAGCCAAAAGAACGCTCGATCGAATTGGCATTTTATAAAGTCTATACCGCTCTAGGCTCCCAATGTGTAATTTTCGATCGCGATTGGGGAATATTAGTAAAGCTGCCAGTTGCGCGATCGCGATGCTGTACGGCTACCGACAGCGACAACACACTTTTATCTTTAATTGAGGAGTCATTGACTGTGGCAATGAGACCACCTAAATATAACTCTCAAGGTTTCACCTTGATCGAAATGCTGGCAGTAATCACCCTGGCTGGCATCATCATGGGATTTGCCCTACCTTCATTTCTGTCACTGAATAAACCATTGCGCGATGGATCTTTGGCATTAAGTCGCAGCTTAGTTTGATTCGATCGAAAGCGATCGCTAGCGGTCAAGCCTACCGGATCAGACCTAGATATCTTACTGATGCTGAAGTCAGAGCTGCAAATCCCAATAGAGCTTATCCGCAAGCTGCTAATAACTTCATCGTTGAATATGCCGCCAATTGTCAAGTAACTAAATATGGTGCGGGTACGCCTAATGGTTGGATGGCAGCTTCTCAATTAGATCTAGATTTGCCAGCGACTGTTGGAGTTGTCTCGGCGGTAGTTGGTGTAACACCAACTGCCGATGGAAATTGGTCTTATCCGCTTGCCAGCGGAGGGGCAACTACTAATCCCCTAGTTGAAGCACCCCTAAATTGGAGCATCTGTTTTGACAATCGCGGGATTGTTTCTACCCCTGTATCTGTAACTCTTCAAGATTTTCAAGGCAACAATCGCGCGACACGGGCATCAATTAATGTTATTGGGGTCGGTAGTGTAGATATTACTACTAATGTTATAATTCCGCCCGGCAGCGGCGATAATCCTATTTATTAAAATAATTCAAGTCACAACTTATTCTAAAAACATCATAATCTTATTAAGACTATTTTATCTTAATGTCTTCTCATGAAATTAATATATTTGTTTATGAATCTAAAACTTTACGACAAAAAAGCTTGCGAATCCTCCAATACAGAGGCAGGATTTAGTTTAATTGAGACAGTAATTGCGCTTACAACGCTGGGAGTTTGTCTTGCTTATGCAATGCCATTATTCTTATATGCCAAAGTAAATAACTCCAAGAGTGAGATTCGCACGGGGGCTTTGATTGTATCTCAGCGAGTCTTCGATAAGATTCGATCGGAATCGATTGCTGATCTACCTAGCAATGATGGTGTAGCTAATGCCTCACCACCAATCAATCCTAAATCGCTACCAGTTGAAACTGCAATGGGGCGACCATACCAAACAACGGTTACTTATTGTGAGGGCGTAAGTACCGATTCAACAGTTTGTAGTGATAAATATCGAAAATTTAAAGTAGAGGTAAGTTATAATGGCACCAAAGTATACGATCTTGAAGGTACTTATACACAATTCGAGTAAAGGTCATAATTCTAAGCAAGGATTTACCTTGCTCGAACTAATTGCTGGTCTAGTAATGATGGTAATTGTGAGTAGTCTCGCACTGAATGCCTTTGTAAACGCTAGTACTTCCTTTAATAAAGACAAGAGAAACATTGAATCTAATCAAAATCTCACGGCTGTTTTAGAAATTATTGGTAATGATATCAGGCAATCTGGCGAACAAATCAACGATCCTCAGTTTCCAGTAATTAAAATAGAACCTGCCGCTACCGGAGACATGTCAGGAAGCTCTAAAATTACTATTCGTAGAGCCTTAACTTCACCATTGACCTTGTGTGAAGACATCGCGCCTACATTTGCAGCTACTAAAATAACAGTTACAGACGATACAAAAACTAGCTTTGCAAACTGCCTACCTGGAACACCAGTAACAGTAGGAGCGATTGTCAGACCTGCGCCACTAAAAGAAGCTCGCGACAAACGCTGTCAACTTGACGATCCTAATGGCGATTATTCTAGCCCTACTACGACTGATTTTTGTTTAACAACTAAACCAACTCTGCCAGATCCAGATCTAGAACAAGTTTTAGCGGCTGTCTCCGATCAAGCTGGAAACATGCGAACCTTTAAGTATGTCGATGATGGTGGTACTACTACTCCTAGTAAATATCAAATCGATATTACCGGACTCTCGCCAGATCCGACCACAACTTATATTACAGGCAAACCGATTTATTTGATTGAAGAACGCGTTTATACATTAGCCAGTGACGGTAGCTTCAAATTAAATATAGATAATAAAGGTGCTGCAACACTAATTAAAGGAATTGCCCAATTCAAGGTGTCTGCTAGAGTTTATGGCGATAAAACTACTAAAAATCCTGATGCCATAGATCCAGCATCAACAATTGTAGGCACTACCAATGTATTGCCATTATCACGGCGGTGTGTCTCGACCATTCCCTACTATATTTGTCAATTCAACAATGCAACTGTTGATGACTGGAAAACGCTCCAGGGAGTCAAGGTCGAGCTAGACGCTAAATATGATAGTACTGGGCGGGCATCAGAAAGCTCAACTAATCCTGGAGACATAGCTCAAGTTGCAAAAGATAAAGAGAAACTGAAAGCTATTGCTGAATACTTTCCGAGGAATGTTCTCTCCAAGTAATTGCGATATGCTTTAGTTAGATCGAGCGTATTATAGTAATATCCATAGGAGCATCCAATGAGTTGGCAAAGTTCGCAAACGATAGTAGACAGAATTTGTGGGAGTTTGGCTTACTTACTCCCGATCGCGGATGTAGCCTTTTTTGGTTATTTCGCTGTTAACCAATTTCCGATCTTTGGCAACTTGTATCGATCGCTAGCACCAGTATTGCAGCTCAATGGTGGTTTTAACGGCTTTATCCTATTTATATTGCTGTATGCCTGCGTGGTCGTCAATCCCAAGGTCAGCCGCTTTATTCGGTTTAATGTGCTGCAAGCAATTTTGATTGGCATCTTGTTATTCCTGTGCGGGTTCCCGATCCGGTTTGCCTTGGAGAGCAACTTATTACCCATTGTTGTAATTCAGGTGTTGATGAATACCGTGTTCTTTGGCACTTGGGCGATCGTGGTCTATGGTATTATTTCGTCAGCATTAGGTCGATATACAGAAATTCCGCAGTTATCTCAGACTGCTCAGATGCAGGTCGATCGATTCTAACTCAGTCAGGTCATGGGTAACTAATAACCAGCAAATCACGCTCTAACTCGATCGAAACCATTGACTCGATCGCAGTCGATCTGTCATAATAAGAGGCTGTCTATTACCTACGCTCGGATCGGGTTAAACGTTGACAAATGTCTCACCATCTAGATTGAGACTACCCGTACGGCATTTCACATCTGTAAAATTTATGACTTACGCAATTATCGAAACTGGCGGCAAACAGATGCGCGTCGAACCAGGTCGCTTTTATGATATCGAATTGTTACCCGGTGAAGTCGATAGCACCGTCTCGATCGATAAAGTATTTTTACTCGAAAATAACGGCAGCATCCAAATCGGTCAACCGTTAGTAGCTGGTGTGACCGTTGAAGGTACCATCATGCGTCACTACCGGGCACGCAAGATCATCGTCTACAAGATGCAGCCTAAAAAGAAAACCCGTAAAAAACGCGGTCATCGTCAAGAAATGACTCGCATGATGGTTGATTCTATTAGCGTCAATGGTGCAGTTATTGCCACGGCTGAAGCTGTCGCTAAAGCTGAAGTTGAAGTTGTTGCCAGCTAGTAGCTAGAGACACCTAAGTCATCGCATCGATTCCGCAATTGCAACATAATTTTAGTAATCCGAGGTAATTATGGCTTCTAAGAAGGGTACGGGTAGTACTAGAAACGGTAGAGATTCAAATGCTCAGAGATTGGGCGTCAAAAAGTACGGTGGTGAAGTAGTCAAAGCTGGCAACATCATCGTGCGTCAGCGCGGCTCGTCTTTCCACGTTGGCAACAATGTCGGTCTGGGTAAAGATTACACCATTTATGCTCTGGTTGATGGCGTTGTTACCTTCGAGCGTCGTGGCAAAAATGGTAAAAAGATTAGCGTTTATCCTGTAGCGGTTGCTGCTTAAGATTTATCTCAAAGCTTAGGAGTCTAAAATGGGGGTATACCTGCGGGTGTATCCCTATTTTAGTTGGCGAGGGTTTAACAGTGCCAGAGATCCAACCAGTCGATCGAAAAGCGGTAGAAGAACTGCAATCGCTCTATCTGTACTGTTTGGTGAAAATGCGGAGGCTCAACACGCTCGAAAATAAAACTGACGCAATTATCGAGCGATTGAGTCGCGATTGATATTTCGGGAGATTGGGAGCCTTGAAATCCCCCCATCAGTCTGAGCGGCGAGGATGTGCTGCCTGGGTTTATGCGATACCGTATTTATAGCAACTTCCCAGGTGCTTAGGACAGATCCCCAACTTCTTAAAAGGGGATCTAATCTCAAGGTTTAATAATGTCCTAATCCGCAAAAAAGTCTACCTAGCAAATACTAGATAGACTTATCGAAAATCATTAAATTCAGTCTAGAATAGACCTAAAGTTAAAGAAGTCGCGATCGGTAAAGTTGCACCGATACCTAAGTAGATCGTGAAGACAGTACCAAACAGGAAGACTGCCATTGCCACGGGACGACGGAAAGGATTTTGAAACTTGTTGACGCTTTCCAAGAAGGGAACGACTAATAGACCTAATGGTACGCCAGCCATGCAGGCGATTCCTAAGAGCTTGTTGGGTAATACGCGCAAGAGTTGGAATACAGGCCATAAGTACCACTCAGGCAAGATTTCCAATGGAGTCGCAAATGGGTTAGCAGGTTCGCCAACTAGAGCGGGGTCGAGGATAGCTAGCGCCGTACAACAACCGATCGTGCCAAAAATGACAACGGGGAAGATGTAGAGCAGATCGTTGGGCCAAGCTGGCTCGCCGTAATAGTTGTGACCCATGCCTTGAGCTAGTTTAGCTCTAAGAGCTGGATCGGAGAGATCCGGTTTTTTGAGAGTTGACATAGTAAATAATGACGTAAGGTTTGGTTATTTAGTGATGCCTCGATCGGAGTCGATCGGCAGGATGCTGAGTAAACTAATCGTGTAATATTACACATCATCCCACCGCCTGCGCCCAATTTACAAAGGGCCAGAGATTCCTTGTTTGCGAATCATGATGAAGTGCAGCAACATGAATACTGCAATCAACCAAGGCAATACGAAGGTATGTAAGCTGTAGTAACGGGTCAAAGTTGCTTGACCGACGCTAGAACCACCACGGAGGAGGTCAGCCATCGCTACACCTACAACAGGAATCGCTTCGGGTACACCAGATACGATTTTAACTGCCCAGTAGCCGATTTGATCCCAAGGCAGGGAGTAACCAGTTACACCGAAACTAACAGTTAGAACTGCCAGAATTACTCCAGTAATCCAGGTAAGTTCGCGAGGTTTTTTGAATCCCCCAGTGAGATACACGCGGAAGGTGTGGAGGATCATCATCAACACCATCATGCTGGCGCTCCAGCGGTGGATGGAACGAATCAACCAACCGAAGTTGACTTCGGTCATGATCTTCTGAACGGATGTGAAAGCATCAGCTACAGTCGGCGAATAGTAGAAAGTCATCGCAAAACCAGTAGCGAACTGGATTACGAAGCAGACTAAGGTGATCCCACCAAGGCAGTAGAAGATATTAACATGGGGTGGAACGTACTTACTAGCAATATC
>NZ_JANMZA010000078.1:0-4624 GCF_031382685.1 Chamaesiphon sp. OTE_8_metabat_110
TTACATTGCGGAGTCGGTGCGGACGGGTTCCCCGTCCATGCAACCGACCCAAGCACAGGACATTCCATCATTCTACCTCCTCTACTGGCTGCTGATTTCTACTCTCGATCGCTGTTAATCATACCTTAATCCAGCAACGCCGTAAATCGCTTGTTTAAGCAAGGATCTGTAGGTTGGGTTGAAGAATGAAACCCAACACACCTAACAGAGTTTCTTGCTAATTTAACTTACCAAAATCCGCCGCGCTTACCATTGGGGAAAACGGTCATAAAATTGGTTTTAGCTTGATTTAGCTGATCTTCAGTGACTTTGACACCTTTAAGATTGGCACCACAGAGGTTGGCGCCGTGCAGATTGGCATAATTGAGATAGGCATCGCTCAAATCGGCACCGCGTAAATCGGCATTTTGCAGATTGGCGTAGCTAAAATAGCCGCGACTGAGGACGGTATCCTTGAGGACTGCGCCGCTGAGATCTGCCTTATCAAATTTACCTGCGGACAGATTTGCGCCTTGGAGATTGATATAGGCACAATTGGCACTACTGAGGGTAATTCCCGGTAGATGCGCCTTGGACAGATCCAAGCTACTGATATCCATCTCGCTAAAGGTGCGCTGTCCGCGTCGGAATGCTGCTAGTACACTCTGAGCGTCTAATTTGTGTTGGGGGCGGCGTGGTGTTTGAATGACGGGCATTCCGCCCAATCCGGTCTTAATATCGGCACCAAATCGGCTGGGTTCGCTGCCATTTTTGATGTTGGTCGGGTCGCGTTGTTCTCGCTGTTGCTTGATCGCATCTGCCATCCGCTGCGAAGCGGTTGAGGTAGGCGTTGGGACTGGCGGGTTGGCTCTGCCTGGTAAACCTGGAGGAGCAGCTTTGGGAAAGGGGAAAGGGTTGCTCGGACTGTTATGTGACGCAGCGGCGGCATTATTGCTGCGTTTATCGACCGCGACCGTAGTGGCGGCGAGTGCTTGTTGAACTTCTTCAACTGACTGATAGCGATAGCGTACCGAAACCTCCAGCATTTTGCCCAAGACTTGAGTCATGTGTTTGCCCAATTGGACGTGTTTTTGCCACATCATTTCGCCAGTGGCGGGATTGTACTCGATGTCTTTGGGCGATTTGCCTGTCATCAGGTACACGCAAGTTACCCCCAGCGCATAGATGTCACTAGAAAAGATCGGTCGCATTGCCAACTGTTCGGGCGGTGCGTAGCCAGAGGTACCGACGGCAAACTGGGTGTTGGAACCTTGCTCGACTCCTTCTTGAGGTTCTATTTGCGCGACATAATTTTTGACAGCGCCAAAGTCAATGAGGACGAGTTTGCCATCTTGATCGCGGCGTAAAATATTGGCAGGTTTGATATCGCGGTGAATTACTTGTTGGGAGTGAATGTAAGTAATTACGGGGAGAATTTCGATCAAGAAGTCGCGGATTTTCTCTTCTTTGAACAGTCCCATCTGTTTGACTTCTTGATGGATGGTATGTCCGCTGACATATTCCTGGACGAGATAAAAGTTCCGTCGCTCTTCAAAAAAGTCTAACAGGCGGGGAATCTGAGGATGGTTGCCGATTTTACCTAGGGTTCTGGCTTCCCGCTCGAATAGTTCCCGCGCCATCCGCAGAAACTTTTCGTGGTTATTGCTCGGTCTGAGTTGCTTGATGACACAAATTGGTTCGCCAGGAAGTGATACATCGATCGCTACAAAAGTCGCGCCAAATCCCCCTTGACCGAGTGACTTTGTAACTCGATAGCGATTGCGGACGAGCAATCGTGCGCCACAGGCTTGGCACAGGAAAGCATCGATCGGATTTTTAGGTTGGGGGCAGTCAGGGTTTACGCAGTAGCTCATTGAGCCTCACCAGTTGAACATTGCTCTTGACACTTATTTCTTGTTAGCACCGCTGCCGCAGGGGGACATCGCGCTGCCATCATTTTCCAAAAATCCGACTAGCTCAAACTCCAATTTTGATGCAATAACGCAGAAAATTGCTTGAGTTACCGGACAATGAAGGGGTTTGGCTATTCAGTTCTAATTCTACCGCTTTTATTCACGCGTTGTGCTATTACTTAGTGATGTTGTGTTGGATTGGGCGGCGCTGGCGATCGCTGCTGGCATGATGTCAAGCAACTAAATCGCGACAATCGACCCCGTTATTTTTAAAGTACCCACAAGTTGGTCTGAATCGCTCTTAATTATTTAGATATTTGGAAGCTGTCGCTTGCCAGTCGCGGCAGCTCCCAAGGGTATAGCTATGCTTCGATCGTCACGCGCAGATTACCGCGTTTTTTGAGGACTCGACAGGAGGTAGTCGATCGCGAGCCTTCACTTTCGGCAGCGCGGTGGGTAAATTCGAGATCGATGAGCGTTGCGCCGACCCGCAAGTTTTTGAACGAGAGTCGATGAATGCTCGCAGGTAGTGCTGGGTCGAGAATGCGCAGATAATTACTCGGCGCGTCGGGGACTAAATTGACCATCATCTGGAGGAGTTGAAAGATGGTACCCGTTGCCCATGCTTGGGGAGAACAAGCCACTGGATACTGAATCGGACTTTGCCCAGCGATCCGTTCGTAACCGCAGAAGAGTTCGGGCGGACGGTGGTAAGGTTGCTGCACCGTCATGTCCAGAATCCCTTGGGCGACTTCTAAAGCTTGATCGACGGCACCAACCGATCGCAAGCCCATGGTAATTAAGCTATTATCGTGCGGCCAGACCGATCCGGTATGATAGCCGATCGGATTGTAAGCTGGTGACTGACTGCTGAGGGTGCGAATTCCCCACCCATTGAACATATCTGGCGCGTGGAGCCGTTCGGCAACACTTTTGGCTTTCTCTGGGTATAATAGCCCGTGCTGGAGGCATTGTCCGGGATTGGAACTAATCCCATCGACTTGTTTGCCAGCACCATCGATCGCCAGCGCCAGAAAATCTCGATCGGCTACCCAGAAATCGTGATTGAACCGTTGTTTGAGACTTTGAGCCTCTTGTTGCCAGCGCGTTGCTAAGTCGTTTTCTTGGCGAATTCGCGCTAGTTCGCTCATCCGCACTTTGGCTGCATAGACGTAAGCCTGCACTTCGCACAGGGTAATCGATCCGACGGCAATTTTGCCATGCCGATCGACGATACAGTCGCCAGAATCTTTCCAGCCCTGATTGACTAATCCCCGCGCCGAGGTGCGGAAATAAGCCAGATAACCAGTATCGGCACACATCCGATCGATCCACTCCATCGCCGCGAGCGCATTCCCCCACAATCGCTCTAAAGTATCAGCGTCGTGCGTCCAGGCATAATATTCCGCATACAGCATCAACCACAGTGGCGTGGCGTCTACCGTCCCATAGTAGGGCGTATGGGGAATCTCATGGCACCGGGCCATTTCCCCCATTCTCAATTCATGCAGAATTTTCCCTGGCTGTTCTTCGCGCCATTCATCATCGACTTTACCCTGATACTGCGCCAGTACCATGAGGGTTTCGCGGGCGATCGTCGGATCTAAGATCAGTATTTGACTGGCGGCGATAATCGAATCGCGACCGAACAACGTACAAAACCACGGTACGCCCGCCGAGAGAATCGTCCCCTTAGTCGGAGACTTGTCGGTATTGTGACTGGCTAAATCGAACGTCTGGCGCAACAGATAGATGTCCTGTTCCGCACGTTCGATCGCTCGATCGAGTTCGGGATTATCCGTCCGAATTTGGGTAATCTGCGATCGCCAGTTATCCTCTTCCATCGTCTCAGCGGCTTTGGCTTGGAACAGCGCCATCGGACTTTTCACCCGCGACACCGGGCGATTATTCATCAACATTTCCAGCCGATAGCCGATCTGACAACTGGCATGGGATTCCAGTTCGATTTGCCAGATCGCCGTGTAGCCCTTGAGATAATCGGGCAAGCGGTGTGCAAATTGTAGATGCGATTCCAAAATCGCCCCATCTAAGCCTTGATAGGCGAGAGTTAGCTCGGTAACAGGTGCCTCGGCTTTGCCCGTGCGGACGCGGCGCAGCAACTGACCGTTTTGTTTGCGATTGAAGCCCCGTATTTCAAATAAGTCTGAAAAATCGGCATCAAAGCTTAAGCTCAATTCAAAACTGACGGACGTAGTATTATAATTGTGAATGGTTAGTTCTTCAAATAGACTGCCATTTAGCACCAGTTCTCGCTGAATACTGAGCGTTTCTGCCTTGATATTCGGAATACCGGGGTTGGTACACAAAGCCGATAAGGCAAACCCCCGATCGGCATTGCAAGTGAGCAAAATCGGCGATCGGCCAGCGATCTGCAATTCCAGCCGACTCAAAAACCGGGTATCCCGACAAAATAAGCCCAGACTGGCGATCGTTTCATCGCCAGAGCTGCCAGAAATATTGCCCAGTGTGTCGGTAATCAGGAATAAATCGTCATCTTTGAGCGTCAGCGTGGGTTGGTTTCGATCGCTTACCACGCACCCCCACTCCGGAATATCTAACTCACTAGCCGGAATAAAGCTCCTTCCTTCAAGTTCGATCGGATTAGACATAGCAATACCTCTCTAGATGGAGTAGACGACACCGAGAATTTTTGAGCGCACAATTAGCAGCGATTTGTGCTTAAGTATCTCATTTTAGCCGTGAATCGTGCC
>NZ_JANMZA010000046.1:0-7318 GCF_031382685.1 Chamaesiphon sp. OTE_8_metabat_110
GGACGCAGCGATTGAAATCGCCGCTGGTGATGCAAAGTCCGCGTAGGCGGACTACTCACATCTTGCACCAGTTATTACACAGACCTGTAGGTTGGGTTGAAGAATGAAACTAGAGCATACTCAACTTCAACTGATATAGTCTTGCAAAGCTTTGACTTCTAGGGGTTGGGATTGGAGCGATTTGATGGCGGCGGCGGTGGCTTTGGCTCCGGCGATCGTCGTCACTACGCCGATCTTGTAGACTAGTGCCGTGCGCCGGAGGAGTTTGCCGTCGGCTTGAGCTTCCTCGCCAGAGGGGGTATTGATAATCAGTTGGATTTGACCATTTTTGATGATATCGACTACATTCGGACGACCTTCATGGAGTTTGAGGACTGATTCGACGACTAAGCCGTGTTCTTCTAATACCTTCTGAGTACCGGATGTGGCGATGATTTTGAAGCCGAGGGCGATCAGATCGCGGACTACTGGCACGACAGCTATTTTATCGCGATCGCTGGTCGAGACGAAGACTTTTCCAGTTAGGGGGAGTTTCTGTCCGGCGGCAAGTTCGGCTTTGGCATAAGCCCGACCAAAATCGACATCGATCCCCATGACTTCGCCTGTGGAGCGCATTTCGGGGCCTAAGATCGTATCGGTACCGGGGAACCTGTCGAAGGGTAAGACGGCTTCTTTGATGGCGATATGGGTGGGAATGACTTCGGCAGTATAGTTCAAGCTGGCGAGGGTTTCACCAGACATAATCCGGGCGGCATAGCCCGCTAAGGGGACGCCTGTGGCTTTAGCGACGAATGGCACCGTGCGAGAGGCGCGGGGATTGGCTTCGATGATGTATACTCGATCGCCCTGGACGGCAAATTGGATATTCATCAGCCCGATTACTTTGAGGGCTTGCGCGAGCTGCACCGTCCATTGCCGAATCGTGGCTAGAGTCGGCTCGGAGAGGGAGACATAGGGGAGCGAGCAAGCCGAGTCGCCGGAGTGAATCCCGGCTTGTTCGATATGCTCCATAATCCCGCCGATGACTACCTGCCCGGATGCGTCCGCGATCGCGTCTACATCGACCTCGATCGCGTTCTCCAGGAACTTATCGATCAAAATGGGGTGGTCTGGTTCTACCTGCACCGCATAGGTCATATAGCGTTCGAGTTCGGTGTTGGAGTAGACGATTTCCATCGCGCGTCCGCCGAGGACATAAGAGGGGCGGACGACGACGGGATAGCCGATCCGATTGGCGACGTGGAGCGCATCGTCATAGTTGCGTGCCATGCCATTTTCAGGCTGCTGAATATCTAATTGGCGTAATACTAGCTCGAACCGTTCCCGATTTTCGGCCATATCGATCGAGTCGGGGCTGGTACCCCAAATCTTGGTAGTAATGCCCGTTTCGGGGGTTTGGGCGTCTAGATATGCTTGGAGGGGAACGGCTAATTTGAGGGGGGTTTGACCGCCGAATTGGATGATAATCCCTTCGGGCTGCTCGGCTTCGATGATATTGAGGACATCTTCTTTGGTGAGTGGCTCGAAGTACAGCCGATCGCTGGTGTCGTAATCGGTGGAAACTGTTTCGGGATTGGAGTTGACCATAATCGTCTCGAATCCCTGCTTACTGAGCGCATAGGCGGCGTGACAGCAGCAGTAGTCAAATTCGATTCCTTGTCCGATCCGATTGGGGCCACCGCCGAGGATCATCACTTTGCGACGATTCGAGGGGATAACTTCGGTTTCTAATTCGTAGGTGGAGTAGTAATAAGGTGTCTCGGCTTCAAATTCGGCAGCACAGGTATCGACTAATTTATAAGCAGGAATTACGCCTAGAGATTTGCGATAGGTGCGGACGATATCTTCGGTAGTTTTAGTTGCATAAGCAATCTGGCGATCGCTAAATCCTGCGCGTTTGACATCCCAAAGTTGGTCTCTAGTTAGGGATGTCAGTTGTTGAGTTTTGAGGAAGAATTCGGTGGTGAGGATTTCTTTGAGCTTGTCGAGAAACCACGGATCGACGCCAGTCAGATCGTAGATATCTTCAATTGACAATTTGAGCTGCATCGCATGGCGGATGCTAAAGATCCGATCGGGTGTCGGCGTCCGCAGCATCGAACGGACTTGCTCGATCGAGGGTAAGGTTTCATCGCGATCGCAGCCCCAGCCATAGCGACCGATTTCGAGCGATCGTAGCGCCTTTTGAAATGACTCTTTAAATGTCCGTCCGATCGCCATTGCTTCGCCGACGGACTTCATTTGGGTAGTCAGTGTTTGGGAAGAACCCGCAAATTTTTCAAAGGCAAAGCGGGGGATTTTAGTAACTACATAATCGATCGTCGGCTCGAAGGAAGCTGGCGTTTTTTTAGTAATATCATTAGGGATTTCATCGAGGGTATAACCGATCGCTAATTTCGCCGCAAATTTAGCAATTGGGAATCCAGTTGCTTTGGAGGCTAATGCCGAACTTCGGCTGACGCGCGGATTCATTTCGATAACGATAAATTCGCCCGTGTCGGGATGTACGGCAAACTGAATATTCGATCCCCCCGTCTCGACGCCAATTTCCCGAATGATTTTAATCGAAGCATCCCGCAACCGCTGATACTCTTTATCAGTCAAGGTTTGCGCTGGGGCGACGGTAATCGAATCGCCAGTGTGAATCCCCATCGGATCGATATTCTCGATCGAGCAAATAATTACCACATTATCTGCTAGATCCCGCATCACTTCTAACTCGTACTCTTTCCAGCCCAGGAGGGATTTCTCGACCAAAATCTGATCTACAGGCGAAGCATCGAGTCCGGTTTGAACGATCGCTTCAAATTCTTCTTGATTGTAAGCGATGCCACCTCCGGCTCCTCCCAGGGTAAAGGCGGGCCGAATAATCAGCGGGTACGTCCCAATCTGTTTACTCACTTCGCGGGCTTCTACGGGGTTAGTAGCGATGCCTGACGGACAAACTGGCACCCCGATCCGCGCCATTGCTTCTTTAAATAACAACCGATCCTCCGCCATTTCGATCGCGGCTAATTTCGCACCGATTAGTTCGACGCCATATTTTTCGAGGACGCCGCTTTTAGCCAGACTGACGGCAATATTTAGGGCTGTCTGTCCCCCCATCGTCGGGAGCAGCGCGTCGGGACGTTCTTTAATAATGACTTTTTCGACTAACTCTGGCGTCAGCGGCTCGATGTAGGTGCGATCTGCCGTCTCCGGATCGGTCATAATCGTCGCTGGGTTGGAGTTGACTAAAATCACCTCAAACCCTTCCTCTCGAAGTGCTTTACAAGCCTGAGTACCAGAGTAGTCAAATTCACACCCTTGTCCGATCGCGATCGGCCCAGAACCTAAGAGTAAGATTTTGTGTATGTCAGTCCGGCGAGGCATATTTATTTAGGGGGTAGATGGGAGATGGGAGATGGGAGATGGGAGATGGGAGGGGTAAGAGGTAAGAGGTAAGAGGTAAGAGGTACGGGGTGAAAATTATGAATTCCGAATCTATCTTAAGGGGTTTAGGGTGCTTGGTGAGAATTTTTTTGAGTCTAGACCGCCTGCGAAAGTAAAAACAAAATCTTTTCTATTATTGTTTTATCTGTAGTTTTCCCTAAAGCCTATAGCCCAAAGCCTAACTTTCGCAGGAAGTCTTTTGAGCGAAGGTGTCACGATCGGCTATAAATCGGGAACACTATAGCATGAGACGGTAATTTTGTAACGGCAGCAACAGATCGGTGGCTGCGTACTCAGTCGCTCGCACTTAAATTCAGGTTTGGCATTGCATCTCCCACGGACTCTTCAATTCTCGCTGTTGGTGGTAATCACCGTTTATTTACATCAAATTTCGGCACTTTCTAGATATTCGTACTAACTTATGACCACTCTCAATCCAGCATCAGATTTACAACAGGAGCAGCTTTGTCAACGACTCGTCCAATCTGTCAACCAGACGCTGACGACGCATCAACAACAGTTGCAACTCGAACGGGAACAGATTAAATGTTTGACTCAACTCCTCAGCTCGTGCGAGAACTTCAGTGTGGACGAACATTGTCTCAGTGCTGTCAAGCGATTGACAGAACTGCTCGATCGCCATCAAAAAGCTGCCGATCGGGTTTATGATGTCCTCACTACCCTGACGCAAGCCAAGGACGCTCAAGCTTTGACGCTCGATAGTCGTGGCGAACTGGCAACCTCGATGAAGCTCCAATTGGGCGAGCTGGCAAAACGATTGGGCATCGCGCGACTCTCAAAACTCTCATCGGCAACTCATCATCAGACCCAATGGTCGAAATTGATGGCAGCGCATCGCGACCCTGATGGTTATCAATGGCAGTTTCCTGGTTTCAAGCGGGGTTTTTTCCATCAGACACACTTACAAGTTGTTGGGACTAAGACTGTCAATCTTGTCACAGGTTCATCTTTAAACTAGTAACGATCGCTACAACTGCTGAGGCTACTGACGATATTTAATCACTCAGTAGCTTAGTAATTTTGCGCAGCAATTGTTCGGGATTTATGGGCTTCCAAAGATAATCATCGACATATTGCTTGCTAATCGGACTGATAATATCGTCTTTAGTGGCGAGTGCTAAGATCTCGACCTCGCCAATGGTACTCGATTTGCGGATATTGCCGATCGATCGATCGACCGTTTGGGCATCCAAAGCCAAGTCGATAATCAGCAGATCTGGCTCGAACATCGCTATTTGTCTGAATGAGGATTCGGCGGATAATAGCCACGTCACCTGATATCTGGCAGCGGTAAGAATATCACACAGGAAGTTAGCGATCTCTTCATCTTGTTCGAGCAAGACAATCCGGTTGGGAACTGGATTGAGTTCGGGATCTTGAAAAACTAATGTTTGCCCCATCGCCTGCCAGTCATTGCGATCTGATACTTGCAATGGCTGAGTCGCTAACCGGACTGTAAAAGTCGAACCAGAACCGACAATCGAATCAACTTCGATCGATCCACCGTGTAGTTCGACTAATTGTTGGGTAATTGCCAATCCCAATCCCATCCCCCCGAAATCGCGATCGAAGTTATGGTTGAGCTGATGAAATTTTTTAAATAATCGCGGAATTTGCTCGGATTCGATCCCGATGCCACTATCTTCGACTTCTAGGACTGCATAGCCATCTTCACTCCAAGCGCGGACGAGCACGGTGCCATGCGCTGGTGTGAATTTAATCGCATTAGTTAAAATATTTAATAATATCTGGCGCACGCGTTGGGGATCGCCGCAGAAGCGGAGATCGCGACCGTCATCTTGAGTTAACTCGCTGCCATCTTTGATGATTTGTACCTCAAGGTTTATCTTCCGAATCTCGGCTTTAGGCTTGACAACTTCTACGATTTGCTCGATCGATTTCGCTAGGGAAAATTCACTGACTTTCAGAAAAGTCTTACCAAATTCTAGTTTGTAAAAATCTAAAATATCATCGATTAATTCCGACAAATGTTCGCCACTATTGTTGATAATCTGGATGTAGTGCTGTTGGCGTTCGGTCAAATTGAGTAAAGGCAATCTCAGCAAAGTAGCTGATAAACCTAAAATACTTGTTAGTGGCGTTCTTAATTCATGACTTAGTAGAGCCAAAAATTCTGTTTTCGATTGATTTGCTGTTTGCGCGACAATCACAGCATCGCGGAGATCTTGAGTGCGTTCGCTCACTCTTTGTTCGAGATCTTGAGTATGCCAAAGGCTATCATTGTACAACTCAGTACGATCGATCGCCAGCGCTAAATGTTCGGCAACCTGTTGCAGAAATTGAGTCTCGCGCGGTTGCCAGTGACGTGACGAGTGGCATTGATGTGCGATCGCCAAACCCCATAGTTCCGACTTGACAACGATCGGCACTACCAGCTTAGACTTGATTTGCGATCGCGCCATCAATTCTAACATACATTCATTTTTGGCGTACTCCAGATCGACGCGATCGATCGCTCTACTCATCCCCTCTCGATATCGCTGCCACAGTTGTGGATCGTCAAAACAATCTTGGTGTTCGGTAATATTTAAAACCGAGTCAAGCTCCGCTGCACCTAACGACTCATAAGCAACTCTTCCAGTACCAGTATAAGTAGTAAAGTCGCGTCGGCAGGGTCGAGCGACTCTAGCATCGCCAAGCCCTTCAGCCCCGAAATCAAACTGATAGATAATCAATCGATCTGCGCGTAGAAACGTCTGTACTCGCTCCACTGTTGCTTGCAAAATGACCGATAAATCTAATGTTTGATAGATTTGCGTAATAATATTATTGAGTAAATTTGCCTGTTCTACTTGCGCTTGCAGATGAAGTTCGCGTTCGCTGCACATACTAACCGTCGGCGAATTACTTTTAACAATCGCATTCAATAATAATTGCGTAAAACAACTTTGCAGCTCGCAATTGTTAGTAAAATTAGGATCGGCAATTAACCCAACTGTTGAAGGCAAGTAGTCTAATAGTGGCTGAATAAATTCATCGATCGATGTCGGTTCAAAGCTGATTTCGATCGCGATTTGCTGCGAATTGTCTCGCTCTATGAGTGTCCCAGTTAATAATGCTTGAAAGCTGTCTGACTGGAGCAAGGAAAATTGCGGTGAATTTTGAAGCGATATCACTGCAAGAGTATCGCTGTCACTAATAGCCGACTCTGGGTGACATTGCAGTTGGGCATTCGTTACCAATCGGACTTCACCGCCGCAAGTAGAGCTGCTGCGATCGCAAATTATCTTTGCCATTTGTTGCCACAGATCGCGCACGATCTCAAACGTATTCAGGGGGTAATCACCCCGGATGGTAGAGGTCAAGTTAGACATTGGCGAAGCTGACGATCCAGATGGAAATTAATGTAAGTAGTAATTGACGATCGAACGTGAAGAAATTGTTAAGATACGAGCTAAAAATTCGCCGAATGTAAAATAGTTACCTTTCCGGTAACTCCTGTTGCTGCAAAGGCTTGTCATGGCAACAGCAATTTATTTTTTATCGGCCATATCTACTAGCTACTAGTCTAGCCCGATCTAGATTATTTTTAAGCAATCCTTAATTTTCATTACTGGAATGGGGGAGGAGGGAGGGGGAAAGGGGAAAGGGGGGATGGGGGGATGGGGGGATGGGGTGAAACTATTCAATTACCTCTTACCTCTTACCTTTTACCTCTTACCTCTTACCTTTTACCTCTTACCCATTCCATCTCCCATCTACCCTCCCTCCCCACTACCCATCTAACCCTCCCCACAACCCACAAACCCCAAAACCCAGATAAAAAGAAAAAACAATTTGAGGATAAAAACAGTTGGAATGAGTATTAATATTTTAATGCCACGAAAGAGTAGTTATAAAATTG
>NZ_JANMZA010000071.1:0-5678 GCF_031382685.1 Chamaesiphon sp. OTE_8_metabat_110
GATAACTTATGATGGCTCGCGATCGCCAATCAATGACGGTTATTCATTTAGATTAAATGATGATTTTGCTATTTATGGATTAGCCCCTAATGGTAAAGTTCGCGTAATAGCGATCGGTCAAGATTCTAACATTCCCCCCAACCAAGAATCGATCGATCGACTCCAGCAGCTCGCTCGCAAACTCAATCTCGATTTGGTACATTGGTGTCGTTGCATCCGAGTCACTCCCGACGACCCCTCCTTCAGCACCCTGCTATCCTAACTCGATCGAATCGATACCTTATTACCTCTTACCTTTTACCTCTTACCTCTTACCCCTTACCCCACAAATGCCCCAACCCATCACCCCCCAACCAGGACAAGAATCAGTCTGGGACTACCCGCGTCCCCCACGCTTAGAAAAAGTTGACAAACGGATTCGGATCGTCTTCAACGGGCAAACGATCGCCGATACTACCGCTGGTTATCGCGTGCTGGAAACCAGCCATCCACCCGTCTATTATTTACCACCCGCAGATCTTCAGATGCAGTACTTGCAAGCGACTGCGCGCGGCTCTTTTTGTGAATGGAAAGGTAACGCCATTTATTACCATCTCACCGTCGGCGATAAGCGGATCGAAAATGTGGCGTGGGCTTATCCGACACCCACCGAAAAGTTTCGATCGATCGCGGACTACTTAGCATTCTACGCTCAGCCGATGGATGCCTGCTATATCGATGATGAGCTGGTAACGCCCCAACCAGGCGAGTTCTACGGTGGTTGGATTACCAAGGATATTGTCGGGCCATTTAAAGGTAGTCCGGGGAGCTGGGGCTGGTAAATTGACTACTTAAACAGCCTTAAATAACCCATGTTGCTATCTATTTCTTGCCTGCGACTGTTCGCGAAGCGTTCCCGAAGGGTAGGCGCGGCTAATGATGCGAAGTCCGCCTTCGCGGACTAATAATTCAGTCCGCGAAGGCGGACTTTGCACTCCGAGCGGCGGTTTCTAACCGCTGGGGTTACAGGTAGTAACTTGGGTTAAATCTCACATTTTTCGATCGCCAAAGTGGCGAATCGTCAACATCGATCGGATCGGAGCGATGGGGATCGGTATAATTGCTCATAGGACACCCGATCGCCTGGATGTTCCCCCTATCAGCAGCTAAATATTGAAAAACGACTAATTGAAGCATAATGGATGAGGCAGGAATCGCTATCTCGCTCGAAACCAGCGATCCTCACTCACACTGCCATCGCAGTCACAATAGATTAGTTTATCCATCCTCGATCGTTAGATTTTAAGTAATACATGGAAGCACTATACGATTATGCCTGGTTGATTCCAGTATTTCCCCTAGCCGGGGCGATGCTAGTCGGATTGGGATTGATTTCGCTCAACAAATTTACCAATGGACTGCGAGATCTTAATGCAGTTCTGATTATTTCACTCATCGGTGCGGCGATGGTCATGTCCTTCGCCCTCCTAGTCAGCCAATTTCAAGGACACCCCGTTTATACCCGATCGTTTGAATGGGCATCTGCGGGTGATTTCCATCTGAATATGGGCTACACGATCGACCATCTGACATCATTGATGTTGGTCATCGTCACTACCGTTGCCATCTTGGTGATGCTATACACCCACGGGTACATGGCTCACGATCCCGGCTACGTCAGGTTTTACGCTTACTTGAGTTTATTTAGCTCCTCGATGTTGGGCTTAGTTGTCAGTCCCAACCTCGTGCAGGTGTATATCTTCTGGGAATTGGTGGGCATGTGTTCTTACTTGCTGATCGGCTTTTGGTACGATCGCAAAGCTGCCGCCGATGCCTGTCAAAAAGCCTTCGTCACCAACCGTGTCGGTGACTTTGGACTGCTACTAGGAATGCTCGGTCTCTACTGGGCGACTGGAAGCTTTGACTTTCAAATCATGGGCGACAGACTCCAAGAATTAGTCGCCTCTGGCGCAATTGGTGGTGGTTTAGCTGCCCTCTTTGCAATTCTGGTATTTTTGGGGCCAGTTGCCAAATCTGCTCAATTCCCGCTCCATGTCTGGCTACCAGACGCAATGGAAGGCCCCACACCGATTTCGGCACTGATCCACGCCGCGACAATGGTTGCCGCTGGTGTGTATCTGATCGCCCGGATGTATCCCGTCTTCGAGCATATCCCCGCTGCCATGGACACGATCGCCTGGACGGGCGCAGTGACTGCCTTCCTGGGTGCCTCGATCGCGATTACCCAAAATGATATCAAAAAAGGTCTTGCCTACTCCACCATGTCCCAACTGGGTTATATGGTGATGGCATTGGGCGTCGGCGCATACTCTGCTGGTTTATTTCACCTGATGACTCACGCCTACTTCAAAGCGATGATGTTCTTGGGTTCGGGTTCGGTGATTCACGGCATGGAAGATGTCGTCGGACACAACCCAGTCTTAGCTCAAGATATGCGCTTGATGGGCGGCTTGCGGAAACAGATGCCCATCACTGCTAGTACTTTTTTCATCGGTACCTTAGCCATCTCCGGGATTCCCCCCTTTGCGGGCTTCTGGTCGAAGGATGAAATTCTCGGTGCCACATATGCCGCAAATCCGCTGTTGTGGGTCGTTGGTTTCCTCACAGCAGGGATCACGGCGTTTTACATGTTCCGGATGTATTTCTCGACCTTCGAGGGCAGTTTCCGGGGCAATGATACCAAGATTCAAAAGCAATTGCTCGCAGCCGCCCGTCCGAGTGGTGCCGATGCTCATGACGACCATCACGATACCGCTCACAGCCATGCTGCTACGCCCCACGAATCGCCGTGGAGCATGACCTTACCCCTAGTTATCCTCGCCGTCCCCTCTGCCCTCATCGGTCTAGTCGGCACGCCGTTTAATAACTACTTTGAGGCATTTATTGCCGCTCCCGGTCGTGCCGTAGAAGTCGCCCATGAATTCGACCTCAATGAATTCTTAGTCATGGCGGGTAGTTCCGTCGGTATCGGTCTAATCGGCATTACACTAGCATCTCTAATGTACCTCAGCCGCAAAATCGATCCCAGCGCGATCGCCTCCAAAATCCCCGCGCTCTACAATCTCTCCCTGAATAAGTGGTACATCGACGATATTTACAATAGCGTCTTCGTCATCGGTTTGCGCCGAGTTGCCCGTCAGGTGATGGAAGTCGATTACCGCGTCGTCGATGGTGCTGTCAACCTCACAGGTTTAGCCACATTACTCGGCGGTGAAGGTTTGAAATATCTCGAAACCGGACGCGCTCAATTCTACGCCTTGATTGTCTTTGGGGCAGTGTTGGGATTAGTAATTGTGTTTGGAGTTACCTAATCGGAGGGTATCTTGTCTGTTTTACACCGTTGGGAAACCTGACGGTTTAGTGAGCTAAGTTGAGGTGGGAGGCAGAGATCTACCCACCCCGCCCGTTGGGCACCCCTCCGAGGAGGGGATTTTTTTGACTGCCTTTGCAGAGGAGGGGATTTTTTTGAGTTGATGGTGGGTGTAGGTAGTGGAGTGATTGCTGATGAGATTCGATGCAAATAAAGTCCTCTTATCCCACAACTCTTGCCGACAAATCCCCTCCTCGGAGGGGTGCCCGAAGGGCGGGGTGGGTAGATCCCCGCATCCCACAGCAATGAGCGAACTCCGTCGATCGATCGGTTAGTAACATCGCCGTCATTTATTGCTCGATCGATTTAAACCAAGCAGCTTGTCCGTAAGCCTCACCATTGTCTCTAAATAGATTCCAGATCGCGCCATCTAGAATCTTAAATTCTTTGCCCGTTTTACTAATTCGGACACCATTATAACCATCCACATAGTTATGAAGTTTGACTCGCTCCATCATCGCTGCTCGCGCTAGTCGATCGACTGGTTTAGCAGTAGCTTGAGAGTGCATATTTGTCAACTCCGCCCAAGAAACTTCCCACAGATCGAGCACTCGTTGATTGCCATATGTCAAAATTGGATCTGCCGATCGATCGTGACTCAATAGATAAAAGTCGGCATTAAATACCTGTTCGCCCAATGTCTCGATCGCTAATCCATACTCTGGCATCAGATCGCGACTAGTCCAGCGCTTAAAATTATTCAACAGAATTAAGACATGCTCTTGTTGGTAATTATTTTCAGGAGCCGGAAGTGCCATTGATTCGATCGGTTTATTCATATCTCAAAAAGGCTACCAGCAAACAAAAAAAGTAGGGTGGGCATCGCCCACCACCTCACTTTAGATTCAAATCTTACTTCCCAAACCCTTTGCCAGCATTTTTTTTAGTAGTAGTCAAACAATTTTCTAATTGCTTGATGACTTTAGCACGATCGAGATCTTGTCCGATGATGACAAACTTAGTTTGAGGTTGACCTTTCCACTGTTCATCATCGATCGAGAAGCGTTTGCCACACAGATGGAAGACATGACACTTATCACTTTCATCAAACCATAAAAATCCCTTTGCCCGGAAGATATTCACAGTTAATTGATTGTCTAAGAAATGCTGAAACTTCCGTAGCAAGAATGGTCGATCGCTCACAAAAGATAATGATGTAAACCCATCATTATCCAAGTGATGTGAATGGTCGTGATGGTCGTGTCCGGGATGGTCGTGCTCGCACTTATCGTGGTCGTGGTCGCAATTTGAATGGTCTTCGGCTGCACGATCGTGGTCGTGGCTGTGTGCGTGTTCTGCTGGAGCATCCAGATATTTGTCCGACTCAAATAAACCCACACTGAGAATCATCGGCAATGAAACTACCGACTTACTCGTCCGAATAATTCTCGCGCCTTCTTTCATTTCGCGCAGCCGAACTTCTAACAAGTCTGCATCCGCTTCATCGACCAGATCGGTCTTATTCAATAAGATAATATCGCCGTAAGTAATTTGACTTTGAGCAGCTTCACTATTGAATAAATCGAGGCTAAAATTAGCCGCATCGACTAACGTAATAATCGAATCGAGTCGCGTTAAGTCGCGTAACTCCGTACCCAAAAAAGTCAGTGCAACAGGTAAAGGATCGGCTAATCCAGTAGTTTCGACAACGAGATAATCGATTTGTTCCGATCGAGCTAAGACCTTATGGACGGCTTTCACCAAATCCTCATTAATCGTGCAACAAATACAACCGTTATTTAATTCCACCATATCCTCGCCAGTCGCAACGATCAGATCGTTGTCGATGCCAATTTCACCAAACTCATTCACCAGCACCGCAGTTTTGATACCTTGCTGATTTTGGAGGATATGATTGAGCAGCGTAGTCTTCCCACTACCGAGAAATCCGGTAATAATCGTTACAGGTACTAGCTTCTGGTCTACATCAATGATTTCGAGAGTGGGCGCGATCGTAGTTGATGTCATAAAAATACACGGTAGGATAATACAGCAATTCGCAGTCAATAGATGGCAAACTTAGAGTAGAGCTATTGTCCTGCTCCGACGATTCACTAGCCATTTTAACCTTTATTTGAGAGTCTCATTTCCTAAAGCCTAATACCTAAAACCTAAAGCCTGCCCCCTCCAGCCAAAATCGCGTCATCATCATGTCTCTAACCATATACAACACCCTCTCCAGAACCAAAGAGCCGTTCCAAACCTTGACACCAAACCAGGTGAAAATGTACTGCTGCGGGGTGACTGTATACGACTACTGCCATCTCGGTCACGCTCGATCGTATATTGTTTGGGATACCGTGCGTCG
>NZ_JANMZA010000149.1:0-3714 GCF_031382685.1 Chamaesiphon sp. OTE_8_metabat_110
TCTGAGCGGTCACTACATAGCCCATCACGTCCTTTCCCCGTCGTCCGGCACGTCCAGCCATCTGAAGAAATTCCGAGGCGGTTAGCAGGCGATGTCCTTGGTCTGTGCGTTTGGAGAGACTGGAGATGACTGTCGTCCGGGCGGGCATATTAATCCCGGCGGCGAGGGTTTCGGTAGCGAAGACGACTTTAATTAAGCCCAGTCCAAATAATTCCTCAACGAGGACTTTCCAGGCGGGGAGAATGCCCGCATGGTGAGCGGCGATGCCTTTGTAGAGTGGTTCGACTTGTCCGGCGCGGGCGGCTTCAGGATTCTTCTCGAGAAATTCATCGATGCGAATTTTGAGCTGCGCGGCTTCGGCGGGATTGACTAGTGGCAGTGTCGATACCTCGGCGACGGCTTTATCGCAGCCGCGCCGACTGAAGATAAAGTAAATGGCGGGCAACATTTCCCGTTCGGCAAGCTTGCTGACGACAAAGCCGATACTGGGGACATCTTCACTTTTACGGCTGCCCGTGGGGCGATGGGATTTAAGTTTGGGGTTGAGTTTGGCAGTATTGGGATCGAGTAATGGCAGAATCCCTTTGGGGTTTACAAAGTGAAACTCCAAAGGGACGGGGCGAAAGTCGGAATAGATCAGTTCGGTACTGCCATGAACGGCATTAATCCAGTCGGTAAGTTGTTTGCTATTGGCGACGGTGGCGGAGAGGGCGACGAGCTGAATGTGGGGAGGGCAATAGATGATCGATTCTTCCCAGACGGTACCGCGCTGTTTGTCATTCATGTAGTGGCACTCGTCGAGTACCACGGCTTCGACACCGATCATTGAGGTACCGACTTCGCCGATGCGGGTACCGTAAAGCATATTGCGGAAAATTTCGGTTGTCATGACGACAACGGGGGCATCGCGGTTGATGGAGATATCGCCAGTGAGCAAGCCGACGTTATCTTCGCCAAATTCGGCGCGGAAGTCGCGATATTTTTGATTGGATAGGGCTTTGAGTGGGGTGGTGTAGAATACTCTGCGCCCCTGTCGGAGGGCGCGATGAATGGCATATTCACCGATCAATGTTTTGCCCGAACCTGTCGGGGCGCAGACTACGACTGACTTTCCTGCGTTGAGTGCGTCTACCGCCTGAAGTTGAAACCCGTCGAGTGGAAATGGGAAGATCTCTTGTAGTTGGGCGGTAGAAATAGTAGAGGTGGTCATAGCGTTTAACTTCACAGACGGTGGCGCGAGGCTAGATTGTGGCGGTAGCTAAGTCTCGATACTCTCTAGTATATTCGTAAATCAAGGTTGGGCGGAATTCGATCGAATCTCTGTACTATTGCGACCTTGTGTTAACGATCGAGAAGCTATTGTAATAAGCACAGCGGCAAACGATATATATTTGTGAGTTGCGATTTTTCTAGCGGAGGCAGAACCCGGATCTGGGGGAGGCTTCCCCCAGACCCCCCGTTGAAAGGCGGAACGCCGCCTCTCAAACTCTCCTCGTATGGTTTGATCTGTGGGCTAGCGTGGTGCGGCATTCACTCCGCCTAAGATTTTAGTTGCAAGTTATTCAGACATTTCCATGCCGCAGTAATGGAAATCAAGCAACCATCTTCCCTACTCCCCCACTCCCCCACTCCCCCATCCCCTCATCCCCCCGTCTCCCAGTCCCCCCATCTCCCATCTCCCATCTCCCCAAATCACATAGGATTGCTACAGTAACTTGGGTTAATATTAAATAGCTCCTATTTCCCAGCCGATAAAGATGTCCGATCGCAGCTTGCAGTTACCCGTTGAAGAGGATACTTTACCAACGATCGATTGGTCTGTGGGGATGGGTTATCGACGACTCAAGGCAGCAACGATCTTGGGGAGTCTGTGGTTGGGTGTGGCGGCGTTGCATCTGATTAGTTGGGGCTATATCATCGCTTGGGCGATCGCGAGTGTCTTTTGTTGGCGGGCGGTGAGGTTGGTGGCGACAAAAGTAGTGCCGCCGCCAGTATTTAATCCGCCGCAGACTTATCCGTTTATTTCGCTGGCGATTGCGGCTAAAAATGAGGCGGCGGTAATTACCAATTTGGTAGAGAGTTTGTGCAGTCTGGATTATCCTGCCGATCGCTATGAAGTGTGGGCGATCGACGATAATAGTACCGATCGCACTCCGGAAATATTGGACAAACTCGCGCTTCAATATCCCCAATTGCAAGTCCTCCACCGCACCAGTAAGGAGACTGGCGGCAAGTCCGGCGCGCTCAATCAAGTGCTGACGCTGATGCAGGGCGAAATTATCGGTGTCTTCGATGCGGATGCCCAAGTTGCCCCAGATTTTTTGTACCGCGTCTTAGCCTACTTCCAATCGGCAACCGTGGGGGCGATCCAACTCCGCAAGGCAATTACCAATAGCGATACCAATTTTCTTACGCGGGGACAGCGGGCAGAAATGGCGCTCGATGCCTATCTCCAGCAGCAGCGGATTTGTGGCGGGGGGGTAGGCGAACTGCGCGGTAACGGTCAATTTGTGCGGCGAGCGGCTTTGGATGGTTGCGATGGTTGGAACGAGCAGACGATTACTGACGATCTCGATCTGACGCTGCGGCTCCATCTGACTGGCTGGGAAATCGAATTGATGCCTTATCCGCCTGTGGGTGAGGAGGGTGTGACGACCTTTACTGCTTTGTGGAATCAACGCAATCGCTGGGCAGAGGGCGGCTTTCAGCGTTATTTGGACTATTGGGAGGCGATCGCCAGCAATCGGATGGGCACTAAAAAAACTCTCGATTTGCTCTCCTTTTTAGCAATTCAATATCTGTTGCCGCCAGCGGGGATTCCCGACTTCCTGATGGCATTTTGGCTCCGGCATCCGCCATTATTGCTGCCCATGACCGCTTCCTTGGGCGTGGCACTGCCGTTGTGGGGAATTTGGGAAGGATTGCGGCGCAGCGATCGGCAAGGGGTCGATCGGGCAGATAGCGGCGATCGCCAGCTCACGATCGCTAGACTCTTGACGCAAACGGCGATCGGCTCGTTATTTATCCTCCACTGGCTGGTAATTATGCCGTTTGCGATCGCCCGGATGGCAATTTTTCCCAAGCGACTCAAATGGGTCAAAACCCTCAGACAAGCCGATTTGTAGCTACTCGTCAAAAAAAGTACTATCTGACACTTACAAGTAGCCAACAATATGGCTATTCTTGGGCATACTTAGTATAGATAGATAGATCCTTACTTAGACCATTAGCTGAGATCGAACAGTGTGGCACAATAAATGGGTAGGTCTAGTATCTACAACCGCTGCTCACTCGATCGATTACCCATGCAGGATTCCCAGGAAATTGATTATTTCGGACAACGTATTCTCCAGATCGTCCAGCCGCTGGCGGCTGGTGCAGATCGCCAAGAAGTGCTGTCTCTTTTAGCTCGATCGGTCGCCAATAACTTTGCAGCAGATGGCTGCTGGATTCTTCAGTATGTAGCTCCGGATGTCGTCCGGGTAGCTGCTAGTGCTTGTGTTAGCCACCGTACCAACTCGATCTCCGAGCGCTTAGCCTCGATCGAGATTCCCGAGGCACCGACACCAATTCAATGGCGGATGCCATTACTCCCAGACTATCAGGTGACGATCGTCGAAACTCGCAACCAAAGTCTGGTAACTGGTTGTGTCATGGTGGCAACAAAAGGCGTGGAGTGGTTCCGCGAAACAAAATTAGTCTTACAAATCGTCG
>NZ_JANMZA010000179.1:0-6970 GCF_031382685.1 Chamaesiphon sp. OTE_8_metabat_110
CAGTGTTCCAGAAGACTTTTTAATTGGCTTGGTAGCAGTATTCTGGGCTGAATTGACTTCAAAGTTCCGAAATTTAGCTGTTGTATTAATGCCACCGCTTAAGGAAACTTGCAGCAGAGCGACCTGAGTGATACTTGTAGGGATTTTATTGAAAATAAAACTTGCTTTAAAGGGAACACTTTCAATTAGTTCGGCCTTAATTGAATTGTTTTCACTGACTCGGTTGGCTAATCGCAAACTAGACGGGTAATATTCGTTACCTTCAAAATCGACTAGCTTGATATTATTGCCATTGAGATCGATAGTCCGATCGTTATTCTTACTTGTTAAGGTCGCTTTGCAAACCAAATCTTGCAGCTTCCTGCTACAATTTTGGATCGTAACTTTGATTCGATCGTCCTCATAAGTAGCAGGGTTGTTTTTAGGAGTTTTAGTCGCCACTTGTGCGGAGACTTGAGTTGGGTATAAGTAAATACTCAACAACCCACACCAGCCTATTTTAACAAGTGATTTGGCATTCATACTCATGTTTTGTCGATCGGGGCTAATTTTGCAGTCATTATATCACAACTCATCCAATTTGCCTCGATTTATTGAGAATGAATTGTAGCGAATTTAACATCTAAATTCCGTAGTTCGACAATTGATATTACTAACTCTTAGATACTTGGACTAAGAGCCAGATAGTTGGCACTAAGGTCGATATCGATCTCAGCCAAATTGTTCCACAAATCGATCGACATCCTCGATAATCCGCGTCAGTTCAGCTTCACTACTGAGCCGAATCCGATCGTCTCGTAAGGTAATTAAGACTTTAGCCACAAAAGGATTTGCCCAGATATTTGGATTGCAGAATATCTCTAGAAAAACATCTCCAGTATATTGATACTCGATCGGTCGTGCTGGCGTGGGCTTGCCACTACTTCCAGGGGTTTGTGCTGTTTTAGCCTTGAGGATGTGGACTAGATCGTGGAGTTGTGCCTGCAATTGTTTAGCTGCTGTTAATGTCAAGCCACAAGACACCGATCCGCTAGCTAAGTTGAACACCAGTTGGGATGTCATATTTTCGATTTTGAGGGGAAAGTGTTAGCGACCCTAATCTTACCGAGACTTATCGATATTGTATAGATATTCTCGATCCAAAAATTGGCGGCTGAGATTCAAAGTCCCAGCCCGATCTCCAGATTCAGCGGATCGATCGATATCTAGACAAGATCGATCGTCTAGTGTAGACTTGTAGATTGTGGTCTAAAACTTCCAGCTCAGGCGAGCTGCGACGATGGTGAATCGGCTCAAATCGATACTAGGCGGCTTACTGCCTCAGTCTTTTTAGCAACAAAACGAATCCCAGTTGATACCTAAATATCCTTACTGCGCTACGAGTGAAAACTTATTGCATCCGCAGCAGCCACGATCTGCAACCGCAGGCATCATCGCTGCTAAAGTTAGCTGGATTGGTAAATTCAAGTCGAACCCACAAATGGACGCGCCTGTCGGTGGAAGTCCATCAAAATCCTAATGTCTCAAATTAAGGAAATTTATTAAACCGTGTCTATCGGTATTCTCGGCACCAAACTCGGCATGACCCAAATTTTCGACAAAGAGACAGGGAGAGCAATTCCTGTCACCGTCGTTCAAGCAGGCCCATGTACCATTACACAGATCAAAACTAAAGATACTGATGGGTATAGTTCCATTCAGTTGGGTTTTGATGAAGTCAAAGAAAAAGCTCTCAACAGACCAGAATTGGGACATCTCAAGAAAGCTGACGCGCCACCACTGCGTCATTTGCAGGAATTTCGGGTCGATAGCACAGATGCTTGGACGCTCGGACAAGAAATCAAACCAGACATCTTTACAGTCGGTCAAATCATCGATGTGACTGGCAATAGTATCGGTAAAGGGTTTGCAGGTTGGCAAAAACGTTGGAACTTTGCGCGGGGACCAATGTCTCACGGTTCTAAAAACCACCGCGAACCTGGTTCGACAGGTGCGGGTACCACTCCCGGTCGCGTTTATCCCGGTAAGAAAATGGCTGGGCGCTTGGGTGGCAAAAGAATCACGATTAAGAAATTAGTAGTAGTTCAGATCGATGTCGAGCGTAACGTTCTCCTGATCGAAGGTTCCGTCCCTGGCAAACCTGGCGCGTTACTCCGGATCGTGCCTGAAGTCAAAGTCGGTAAATAGTCACAAAAAGTAGATCGGGAGATAAAAAATAGTTATGGCTAATTGCGTCATTCGCAACTGGCAAGGCGAGGAAGCTGGCTCCGCCATCCTCGAATTGGCCGTTGCCAAAGAAGAGAATGCCTCTCACATCGTCCACCGCGCCCTAATTCGGCAGACAAATAATGCGCGTCAAGGTACAGCTAGTGCTAAGACTCGCGCCGAAGTTCGCGGCGGTGGTCGCAAACCTTGGAAACAGAAAGGTACCGGACGCGCACGGGCGGGTTCGATTCGGTCTCCGCTCTGGCGGGGGGGTGGGGTAATTTTTGGACCAAAGCCCAAAGATTACAACATGAAAATGAACCGCAAAGAGCGGAGATTGGCTCTGCGGACAGCATTGATGGGTCGGATTGAAGACATTATCGTTGTCAACGACTTTACGACTGATGTCGCTCAGCCTAAAACCAAAGAGTTCGTCCAAGCGATGACTCGTTGGGGTGTAGAAGCAGATAGCAAAGTTTTGGTCATCGTTGCCGAGATTGAAGACAATACCTTGCTATCGGTGCGCAATATTGCCAAAGTTAAAATGATTTCGGCTTCAGGACTAAACGTTTTCGATCTCCTGAATGCAGACCAGATCGTTGCTACCGCTGAAGCGATCGCCAAAATCCAGGAGGTTTACAATGACGATTAGAGTTGCTGACCGCGATTTACCAGATTTAATTCGGAACGTCATCGTCACCGAAAAAGCGACGATCGCGATGGAACAGAACAAGTATGTATTTGATGTAGTTCCTCAAGCTACCAAGCCACAAATCAAAGCCGCGATCGAATCTCTGTTCAATGTCAAGGTCAAACGCGTAGACACCCAGAACTTACCCCGCAAAACCCGCCGCGTCGGTAAATTCCTCGGTGCAAAGCCTCGCTACAAACGGGCTATTGTGACGATCGTCGAAGGTCAAGAGATCGTTCTCTTCCCTGAAGTTTAAGTAGTTGGGAGTTCGGAGTTCGGAGTTGGGAGTAAGTAGCCAGTAATTTTTCGCTAATGCTCTCCCCGTCCCCCCGCCTCCCCCACGCCCTAACCAAATCCCGAACACCTAACACCTAATTATTGGAACCCGTTCTTATCGGCCATATACGCCCAGTACTCGCGAAACCGTAATTTCCGACTTTGCGGAAATTACCGTGGGTAATCAGCCGGAAAAATCACTCGTTTACAACAAACACCGTGCTAAAGGGCGCAACAATCGCGGTGTCATTACCAGCCGCCGTCGCGGTGGTGGTCACAAACGACTCTATCGGCAGATTGATTTCCGTCGTCAAGACAAAATCAACATCCCCGCCCGCGTCGCTACTGTCGAGTACGATCCCAACCGGAATGCCCGGATTGCGCTCCTGTTCTACAAGGATGGCGAAAAACGTTATATTCTACATCCCGTCGGTTTGACCGTCGGCATGGAAATCATTACTGGGCCAGAGTCGCCGTTTGAGATCGGCAATGCCCTACCACTGATTAATATTCCTTTAGGTACGACAGTTCACAGCGTCGAGCTTACTGCTGGTAAAGGCGCTCAAATCGCCCGCTCTGCTGGTGCCGCCGCCCAATTAGTAGCTAAAGAAGGCGACTATGTGACCCTGAAAATGCCTTCTGGTGAAGTCCGGATGGTACGGAAGGAATGCTACGCTACCATCGGTCAAGTCGGCAACACCGACGCCCGAAACACCAGTGCTGGTAAAGCCGGACGCAACCGCTGGAAAGGTCGTCGTCCGAAGGTCAGAGGTAGTGTCATGAACCCCTGCGATCACCCCCATGGTGGTGGTGAAGGTCGTGCGCCGATCGGTCGTCCTGGCCCAGTTACACCCTGGGGTAAGCCAACCCTGGGCTACAAGACTCGTAAGAAGAAAAAGGCCAGCAGCGAACTCATCATCCGCCGTCGTCGTAAATCCTCGAAACGCGGTAAAGGCGGTCGTCAGAATTAAGAAAGTGGATAGTGGACAGTGGATAGTGAATAGCAATAAAGAACTATTCATTATCCACTGTCCATCCTTGAGCAAGCTCAAGGCAATCTATTCACTATCCACTATCCACTATTCACTATCCACTAAATTATGGGTCGTTCTCTCAAAAAAGGTCCTTTTGTCGCCGATCATCTGATGACAAAAGTCGAAAAAATGAATGCGTCTGGTCGTAAAGACGTAATTAAAACTTGGTCGCGGGCTTCCACGATCTTGCCGCAAATGGTCGGACATACGATCGCAGTACACAACGGTCGTCAACACGTGCCTGTCTTTGTTTCCGATCAAATGGTCGGTCACAAATTAGGTGAATTTTCACCCACACGTAACTATCGTTCCCACTCGAAGGGAGACAAGAAATCCGGCAGATAATTCAAAGTAAATTTGAATTTTAGATGGATTCAAGAGGAAAAAATATGGCGATCGATAACAAAACAGAAATCAAAGCAGTTGCGAAATATATTCGCATGTCTCCCTTCAAAGTGCGCCGCGTACTAGATCAAATTCGGGGACGTTCCTACCGTGAAGCCTTGATTATTCTCGAATTCATGCCCTACAAAGCATGTGAAGAAATTATCAAAGTCTTGCGATCGGCTGTAGCTAATGCCGAGCATAATAATGGGATGAATCCAGCCAAGTTAGTAGTCTCTGCTGCTTTCGCCGATGGTGGCCCCGCGCTCAAACGCTTCCGCCCCAGAGCGCAAGGTCGCGCTTACAAAATCCGCAAACCGACATGTCACATCACCGTGGCAGTGGCGGAGACGAACTAGGGAGCATATAAAAAAATAACATGGGACAGAAGATTCATCCAGTTGGCTTTAGACTTGGGATCACGCAAGAACACCGTTCGCGGTGGTATGCAGATACCCGCAAGTATTCTGAAGTTCTCAAAGAAGACTACATCATTCGCCAACACATCGAAAAAGACACCACCCTCAGCACTGCGGGGATTTCCAAGGTACGGATCGAGCGTAAAGCCGACCAGATCGAACTCGAAATCCATACAGCTCGCCCAGGTGTAGTTGTCGGTCGTCAAGGTAGTGGGATCGAAGTCATTCGTCAAGCGTTGCTCAAGAAACTCGGTACCGATCGCCAAATTCGGATCAATGTCATTGAGATTGCGAAAGTTGACGCCGATGCCGCGCTAATTGCGGAATTTATCGCTCAACAACTTTCTCGCCGCGTCTCCTTCCGTCGCGTCGTCCGTCAGGCGATCCAACGGGCGCAACGTGCCGAAGTTAAGGGGATCAAGATCCAAGTCGGCGGACGACTCAACGGCGCTGAAATCGCCCGTACCGAACAAGCTCGTGAAGGTAGCGTGCCCCTGCACACCCTCCGTGCCGATATCGACTACGCTTCCAAGACCGCAGACACCACCTATGGCATCATCGGTGTCAAAGTTTGGGTTTTTAAGGGCGAAATCATCCCCGGACAAGAAAATCTCGAAGTACCTAGTGCTGCTCAACCCAAGCGTCGGCAAAACCAACAACGCCGCCGTCAGCAGTTTGAAGACCGCTCTGATGAAGGATAGGAAGTAAATAATGTTAAGTCCTAGAAGAACGAAATTCCGCAAACAACAGCGCGGTAGAATGACTGGTTTAGCTACCAGAGGAAATGAGATTGCCTTCGGTCAATTTGGCTTGCAGGCGATCGAGCCATCATGGATTACCTCCCGTCAGATTGAAGCCTGTCGGCGAGCCATGAACCGCTATCTCAAACGGGGTGGTAAAATCTGGATTCGGATTTTCCCTGACAAACCCGTGACGATGCGCCCAGCAGAAACCCGGATGGGTTCTGGTAAAGGTTCTCCCGAATTTTGGGTAGCAGTAGTCAAGCCCGGTCGGATCTTATTTGAGATTGGTGGCGTTCCTGAAGATATTGCTCGGGAGTCCATGCGTCTAGCGATGCACAAGCTACCGATCAAGGTCAAATTTATTATCAAACCACACTTAGAAGACGAGACTGATTAAGGTTATGGCTCTGCCCAAAATTGCTGAAGTAATAAGCTTAACCGACGAAGAATTAGCTGCGGAAATTATCGCTGTCAAACGCAACTTGTTTGACCTGCGCCTTCGCCAAGCTACTCGTCGGTTAGAAAAAACCCACGAATTCAAACATAATCGCCACAAACTAGCGCAGTTATTGACAGTAGAACACCAACGTAAAACCACCAAGGTTTAATTCAATCAACATCCTCCAGCCACAGGTAATTAACAAAAAATGGCAGTCAAAGAAAGAGTTGGCATCGTTGTCAGCAACAAAATGCAAAAAACGGCAGTAGTCGCGATCGAGAACCGCTCCGCGCACTCCAAATACGGCAAAGTAGTCGTCAGAACCAAAAAATACAAAGTTCACGACGAAGAAAACCAGTGCAAAGAAGGCGACAGAGTACGGATTCTCGAAACCCGCCCCCTGAGCCGCACCAAGCGCTGGACACTTGCAGAAATTCTCAGTACTAAAGCCTAGTTGAGTGGTGGAGTCAGGGTAGTGGATAGTGAATAGTGAATAGTGAATAGTCACAGAACTAGGAACTAATCGTAAATATCTAACAAACGCCCCCTCTCCCCCTCTCCCCCTCTCCCCCTCCCCTAATCACCATGATCCAACAAGAAAGTTATTTAACCGTTGCGGATAATAGCGGTGCCCGTAAAATTATGTGTATCCGCGTCCTCGGGGCGGGTAATCGTACCTACGGCGGCGTCGGCGATACCATTATTGCCGTTGTCAAAGATGCCACTCCCAACATGGCCGTCAAAAAATCGGAAGTAGTTCGCGCTGTCATCGTCCGCAC
>NZ_JANMZA010000192.1:0-2516 GCF_031382685.1 Chamaesiphon sp. OTE_8_metabat_110
GCATGTGAATTTCTGTCGCCCCAGCATCGCGGAGCGCCTTTACCAGTTTACGGCTGGTCGTCCCCCGGACAATCGAATCATCGATCACGATGACTCGTTTGCCTTTTAACACATCTCTGAGGGGGTTTAACTTCATCCGAATGCCTGATTCCCGCATTTCTTGAGTCGGCTGAATAAATGTCCGTCCCACATAGCGATTTTTGATTAAGCCTTCAGCGTAGGGGATACCCGATGCCTCCGAAAAGCCAATTGCGGCGGGAATACCCGAATCCGGTACGCCAATGACGATATCGGCATCTACCAAGGATTCGACTGCCTACTGCTTGCCCAGGCGCATCCGGTAGCTATACAGGCTCTCTTCATGTACCCAGCTATCTGGGCGCGCAAAGTAAATCATCTCGAAAATACACAGCTTGGGTTGCGCTTTAGGTGCCCAATCGATCGCGGTGACACCACCTTTATCGATCCACAACAGCTCTCCCGGTTTGACATCGCGTTCGTAGTCAGCACCGATAATATCGAGGGCACAAGTTTCTGACGCGACAACATAATGGCTCACATGGTCGGGCATGATCCCCAGTACCAAGGGGCGAATGCCATAGGGGTCGCGGATTGCCATGATGCCATCGGGAGTCGCGATCGTCAGACTAAAGGCACCGATACACAATCGACACGCGCTAATCGTCGCCTCGACCCAGCTTTTGCCAGCATTAACTTCTTCCCGAATAATCAGCGCAATCATTTCGGAATCGATCGTCGTGGTCGGTTCGCACCCTCGATCGACTAGATATTCACGCAGTTGGGTAGTGTTGACAAGATTACCATTATGTGCTAGGGCAAGTTGTCCTAGTTTAGTATCGACAATTACGGGTTGAGCATTGCAGCGGCGGCTCGAACCAGTCGTCGAGTAGCGAGTATGTCCGATCGCCAGCGCACCGGGCAACCCCGCTAAAATCTCTGGATTGAAGACATGGGATACCAGTCCCATATCCCGATGCTCGTGGAGTTGCCGCCCCTCAAAGGTGGCAATCCCCGCCGATTCTTGACCGCGATGTTGCAGCGCGTACAAGCCAAAATAGGTCAGCTTGGCAACTTCCTGTCCGGGTGCATAGATCCCAAATACCCCACAAGCTTCTTCAGGTTTATCGACAGCATTATCGTTATCTGGCATAGTCGAGTTGACACGAACGGGATCGGCACAGGAATCGAGGCGCAAGTCGCAATCGGGAATCATGAATGGCTATGGTGGCGAGAGGGTGGCTAAGTTTGGGCGATCGAAATAATCGAGTTTTTCAGGTGTTTGTGGTTGCTACTACTGGTGTAGCTGCCCCACTAATTACTAGCTACAGCATAACCTAGTCAGTAGCCGAATATACATCGCAAATGCAAGCGATCGAAATAAGTAATTTTAATGTGTTCGTGGCGGTCGAATTTGCCAAGCTGAATTTTTAGCTACTTATTTAGTTTGAATATTGTTAAATATTTATTAAGAATCTATTAAAGATAGCACGAAATCCGCAAGAGTACCTACAAAGATGACTGAATATTGCCCGTCATCAAAATTGCCCGTTCGATCTCCATGGCCTTTGGGGATCGAGGATCGTCGCCAGAATCCACTAAACCCACTTGCCGCAATATCGCTGTTTGTGGCATTATGAGCGTGCAGTTAGGATCTTTATTACTCCTAATATAGTATCTCGATCGCGATCCACAGTTCGACCTAGTTGGTGCCATAGTGAGTCCGCCGCATAATTACTAGTCAGACGCTAGAATCGATCGATTTAATGGAGATCTATAGTATCGTAACAACTGCGAATGACGGCTATTCACAATTCAGAACCGATAACTGTAATGTCCAATTTCCATTGGTTAGACCTGAGTGAATACTTGGCGATCGCCGCCGCAGTTGTAGGCACGATCGCTGCCGCCACCTCTCTAAATTGGATGTATGCTTTAGCCCCGATCCTGCTGAGTCTAATCCTGAGTGCCATCAATCGCTGGCGATTGCAGCAAAATCTTCGTCTGCACGAGCGGACACTGGAGCGCAAACTCGATCGCGAACTCCAGCAACAGGGCGAAGTCCTACAACAAGAGATCGCCCAAGCCCGCAGTTTTGCCACTGCCCTAGTCAAGCAAACGATGGCTGCTAAAAAAACCGATCCTGCCGTCATCGCGGCGACCGATCGCCAAGAGGTCGCCATCTTGGCGCAAAAATTCGACACGCACAAACAACTCATGCTCTCAATGCAAGAGCACGTTACTGGCGTTGAGGGCAGTCTGAAAGATGTTGTCGATTTACTCGAAGGCACTGCCCTAACCGAGCGGGTCGAGTATCTCGAACGCCACCTCACCCAAGTATCCCAACAGTTAGGTCTGGCACCGAGCGACCTCGATCGCGGGGGCGTCAGCCTGCCGTTGGAGACAGGAGCGCCACAGCGAGCCAATGCCGATCTCGTGGACACTGAGTCACCAATCGATATTAAGTCGCTACTAGAGATGATTTCCGAGGATTTGTC
>NZ_JANMZA010000220.1:0-10971 GCF_031382685.1 Chamaesiphon sp. OTE_8_metabat_110
GCTGCAACCAATTCTCGAACTTGAGCGCCCAGAATCAGCAATCATCTTCGTCCGCACCCGGAAAGCCGCAGCCGAACTCACCAACCAACTCCAATCTGCCGGACACAGCGCGGATGAGTATCATGGCGACCTGACTCAAACCCAGCGGGAACGCTTATTGGCACGATTCCGGGGCGATAAAGTCCGCTGGATCGTCGCCACCGACATTGCCGCACGGGGTCTCGATGTCGATCATCTCAGCCACGTCATTAACTATGACTTGCCCGATAGCGTCGAGAACTACATCCACCGGATCGGTCGGACGGGTCGTGCTGGTAAAGAAGGCGTAGCCATCTCCCTGATTCACTCCCTCGATCGTCGCAAACTCCAAGCGATCGAACGTCGCGTCAAACAGTCTCTAGCAGTCTGTCAGATCCCGACGCGCGCGCAAGTAGAAGCAGCCCACGTCGAGAAGATTCAAGGCAAAGTCCAAGAAGCACTTTCCGGCGAACGGGTAGCATCCTTCTTGCCGATCGTTGCCAAAATGGGTGAAGAGTACGACGTACATACCGTTGCCGCAGCAGCACTGCAACTGGTATACGACCAAACTCGACCCGCATGGCTGGATATGGAAGAACCCCAAATCCAAGATCGCGAACGCTCTTCCAACAGCTACAAACCTCGCGGTGGTAGCGATCGTCGCAGTGGCGGCGGTGGCGGCGGTGCTGGTGGCAAACCAGTCCTCCGCAGCGGTGGTAGCGGTGCTGGTGGCGGTCGTTACGATCGTCGCGACAGCAGCCCTCGCAATGAAAGCAGCCGTTACGAACGCGATAGCCGCGACAGCCGCGACAATCGCGGTGGGTATCGCAGCGAAGAACGGGTTTAACCACAAGTGGGCTGGGTCGATGTATCCAGCCACTGGTTAACCAGTCACAATCAGATCTATTTGAATCGACTGTCAAAGGTGGGCAATGCCCACCTTTTTGATTGGAATATTCTCGATTGTTAGCAATCGAAAACCGGAATTCCAACCTCTAACTAGAGAACGACACATCGAAATATTTATTACCTCTTACCTCTTACCTTTTACCTTTTACCTCTTACCCCTGACCTAACCCCACGATATTCGTCGCACTAATATGCCCCCGGTGAGAGTCGATCGTGCCAAACTGGACTAAATCAATCGGTGTATTGACGATCGCTTATGCCCAGACGTGATAATTTAAATAGGGGTATCATCGAGTTTGTGAAAAAACATTAAGATAGAGGACTGAGGAGACAGACATTATCGGTGCCAATTTATCCTCAAGCAGCGATAGTTAATTCACCGCCTGATGAGTCATGCACAGGCGGCGATGCGGCGATCGTGGCAACAGCTACTCTAAATAGTTAATTGCTAACGGCGAGGTGCCAAGATTGTCACTATGTCCGCGAGACTCTCAACTGCGATGATTTGGAATACTAAGACACTTCTATAGCAGTTTCTCGTCCGCCCGAAATTGAGGCTATCCCCACCCAGGGGAAACCCCTGCAAGCAAGCTAATTTAATTCCAGTCTGGAGGAATTTCGATATGTCGATTCGTTTATATGTGGGCAACTTACCAAAATCAGATGTGGAGCGCGAAGAACTTGAAACTGTATTTGCCGATGCTGGCGAGCTAATCTCCGTCAAAGTGATCAAAGATCGCAAAACTGGGAAGTGCCGGGGATTTGGCTTTGTTACCGTCGAAACTGACGAGCAAGCAGACCAAATCATCGAAAAGTACAATGGCACCATGTTTCAAGAGCTACCCATCAAAATCGAAAAAGCTTTACCCAAAGCCAAAGGACAAGATGATGAAGATAGCGAACAAGGCGAATCTACCGAGCCAAGAGAACCCAGCAGCATTCCTAAACCTAATTTAAGTAATAAAAACAGTGGCGCTAGCGCTAGCGACAGTACTCCCCGCCGTAGTGGTGGCGGTGCCAAAAAAGGCAGTCGCAAAGATGGTAGCAAGAGCGCAGCGATTACCACTCATAGCACTACCGCTACTAATAGTGACTTCCAACCCGATCCTCGCTGGGCTGGAAAGCTTGCCGAACTCAAGGATAAATTGGCTGAATCTGGTAATCTCTAATCGCATATCGCCTCAATAGTGACGACAGACTGCAATTGCTTGCAGGTAAATTAACTAATTGCTCGGGACATTGATGTACCGGGTAATTTTTTTGCGAGTTGGGATGAGGGGACGGGGTGACGGGGGGACTGAAAATTGCTCTATTAAGTAGGTGGGTGCAAATATTTATTAAATAGATAATGCCTGAAACCTAGATGGTGGGCAGTGCCCACCCTACGGGCTATTACCTATTACCTATTACCTATTACCTATTACCCTCTCCCATCTCCCATCTCCCATCTCCCATCTCCCATCTACCCTCTCCGCCACGTTTGCCAAGCGGCTCTGACTCCCACCCAAACACTACGCGTATTGGTGCGGACATTCCCCGCTTGTTTTTTGACTTCAGTCAGACTGAGATTAGCTTGTTGGACTACAGTGGCGGCACTTTGGACACCTTGGGACATTTCATCGCCCAGATCGCTCAATTCTAAGCCTGCAAGCCTAATTGCTTCGAGTGTCGGCGGTAATTCTCGATCGAGTCTATCGAATAGCTTTTCGGCACTTCTAGCGGCGCGAGATAAGTCTTGAATCGCAGGAAAAGCACTAACTACCAATGCTGTCAAACTTACAGCAACCAGCAGAATGGAGCAGCCCAGAAATAGCACCGGATCGATAAATGTCAAAATTAATTGATAATTGATAATTGATAATTGATAATTGATTTAGGTCGATGACCCAGAATGCTACTCATCAATTTCCTTGGTGGCGTGAGGACGGTCGTTCGAGTTGGGTTCGCGGACGGATTGACTGGCAACAATGCCCGCAGAGATCGCTACTGCCAGCCGATCGAGTGTATCATGCCAGCGATCGCCCGCAGCGGACGAGAGCTTATCAGCTTGCAGTTGCACGCTACTGGCGATATCTTCAGCCATTTGGGGCACTGCTGTCATCGCTTTGTTCAGCAGCTTGCGCGTGTCTCGTCCTTCACGGGGAGCTACTAGTAGCCCCGTCACGGTACCAATGACCGTACCGAGGACGACACCACCTAAAAATGTACCGCGATTTTTACCTGCCATAGTTATAGTATCGACGTGGGACTAAAAAGGTGGATGAATTCAAATTGCTCTGCGTCTGCTCGCGCTGCCGAGCCACAACAGCGAGTAGATCTAGTCTCCATAATATCAAACCGATTCCTACTCCCACCAGACAGATCCGATCTAATTTTGTCCAGCCCCCCTCCCCAAATTTTATTGCTAGCAAACTCGTTCCTAGCGGCCCGATAACATAGGTAATCGGTACCCACATCGTCGCATCGGCACCTGCGGCTCGATAGGCTCCGCCAACGCGACGCCGACAACCGACCAGATCCACCAAGTCGCTCGATTTGGACGAGTCTGCCCGCGCCAAATTGCCCACCAGTAGGGTAGAAATCCACTGAATGATAAAATACCTGCAAGTATCCCGATCGAGCCAGAGAAAGTCATTTTACGCGCTCTCGACCGATCGGCAGGAGTGAACTAAATCGCGCACGATGGTGCTGGAAACTAGAGTTTTTCATCAGTATTCGGAGTCGGTTTGTCTGGAATCGCCACGATCGCGCGCAGTCGCAACCACACGGTCAAAATCAGTAGCATGGCAATCCCAATCGCCGTTACCACGATCGCCATCTGTCTGATCCCCTGCATGTGCATCGCTACTATCCCACCAGCCAAAGTCACCGCCCACAAAATTACCGCCGAATGTCGTTGCGAAAATCCTTGTGCTAAGAGTCGATGGTGTAAATGGTCTTTTCCCGGCGTACTCAGGGGATTTTTACCTGATAGCAGACGTTTGATAATCACTTGACTGGTATCGACTACTGGCACGAGAAATAACAGGATCGTGGGAATTAACGAAGTTACCGTTGTCACCTTGGCATTGCCCAAAATACTCGTTGCCGCCAATACATAGCCCAAAAAATAAGCTCCCGCATCGCCCATAAAAATCCGCGAGGGGTGATAATTGTGTCGCAGGAAACCCAATACTGCTCCCGCCACACCCGCACAGATGAGGGTTGCAGCAGCTCGCGCTTCAAATTGAGCTGACGCCGCCAACAGACTCATCGCCGTAATAAAACTTACGCCGCCAGCCAAACCATCCATACCATCCATCAAATTCACGGCATTGGTAATGCCGACAATCCACAGCACTGTAAAACCGATCGATAAAATGCCATCGATCGGCGCACCAAAGTAAATAACCTGAATCTGGATGCCACAGACTACTAATAATAGAGCTGTCAAGACTTGGACGAGCAATCGAAATAGTGCTGGCAATCCGCCAAATTGATCGTCGATGAAACCGACTAACACCAGCACCGAGCCACCCAATAAAATCGCCAGCACCGCAACCTGGACTTTTGCCAGTACGATCGGTGCTAGACAGCCAGCTAAAATAACCGCCGCAATTACCCCGGTATAAATCGCCAATCCACCCGCATTAGGACGCGGTTCTTGATGTAGCCTGCGGGCGTTGGGTTCGTCCGCCCAACCCACCTTGAGCGCGAACGTTCTAACTTTGGGAATAAATAAGTAGGTTACTATCCATGCAAACATAAAAGTTAGCACTACAGAGAGCCAACCGCGTCCGTGCGGATCGGCAACCCCGATTGAATTCATAAAACTCTCAAAAGTCATGCAGGCCCCTGTGTAGTTCGATCGTGGCTATGATGGTGATGCAAATGAATAACTTGACGATCGCGACTATTATTTACTTCTTTCGACCCACAAGTCAAACATACTCCAAAAAATTCTAGCGTGTGGTAGTAGATTTTAAATTGATGGAGCGATTCGAGTCGGTGTTCTAATTGTTCCACTGGACATTCATCGATCGGAATCGACTCTCCACAATGCAGGCAGGTCAAATGATGCCGATCTGCTTGCACACAACTATACAATGATTCGCCCGTCGATAATGTGCGACCTTGGACGACACCCTCCAATTTTAGACTCTCTAAAGCACGGTAAATCGTCGCCAACCCCACTGCTCGATCGCTCGCCCGCAGTTCGACATAGATATCTTGAGCCGATATTGCGCGATCGCATTGCTTCAATAGTTGTAGAATACGTTCTTGGCTGCGAGTTCGATCGGATTTCATAGGATTAGGGTTTGGGCTTTAGGGTTTGGGGTTTGGGCGTTGGGGTGTTAGGGTTGGGATTGAGATTTAGTTACCACGACTGGGTGAGTAATGCTGGCACTGATATGTTCGCAGAGAAATTCTCAAACTAGTGTTCTACAAAATTGACACTCGATCGCATTCAACTGACAGCAGATGTTAGTACTAGTCTACAATTGGTGATGATAGATTTAAGTTGCGACGTTGGCAACGCCTACCGTAGGTAATCGCGGCACTATCTAAATTATCGCAAAGTTGAGGGATTCCATTGAAGCAACAATATCACGCCCGCATTTACGTCACACTTCGTCCCTCCGTTCTCGACCCCGCTGGCACCGCAGTCCAGTCTGGACTCGCCCACATGGGCTACACTGATGTCGAAAGCGTCCGCATCGGCAAATATATCGAAGTCAATCTCGCCGCCACTGACGAAACCGAAGCCCACAGTCAACTAGATCGCATGTGCGACCAGCTTCTGGCTAATCCAGTTATTGAGAATTATCGAGTGGAGCTGGCGGATAGGCTTTAGGTTTTAGGGGTAAGAGGTAAAAGGTAAAAGGTAAAAGGTAATGGAACAATTTCTACATCTCCTATCACCCTGGCTCTTTAGTCCCCCAGTCCCCTCATCCCCTGGTCAGTGAGCGGCAGCCGAACTGCCAGTCCCCCCATCTCCCATCTCCCATCTCCCATCTCCTAACTTATTGTGAAATTCGGAATAATTGTCTTCCCTGGCTCAAACTGCGATCGCGATGTGGTGTATGTCACCCGCGATTTACTCAAACAACCTACGCGCACGATTTGGCATGAAGAAACCGACTTACATGATGTCGATGTCGTCGTGGTGCCGGGTGGATTTAGTTATGGTGACTATCTACGCTGTGGTGCGATCGCGAAATTTTCACCTATTATGAAACAAGTTGTCGCCCATGCTGAGGCGGGTAAATATGTCTTGGGTATCTGTAATGGTTTTCAGGTGCTAACGGAGGCAGGATTATTGCCTGGAGCATTGGTTCGCAATCGCGATCTCAACTTTATTTGCGATCGGGTGCCGTTGCAAGTCGAGCGGACTGACTCTATTTGGACTCAGGGCTATAGTCACAATAGCGCGATTACCCTCCCGATCGCACATGGCGAAGGCTGCTACCATGCCGATCCCGACACCCTCGCTCAACTCGAAGCCAACGGGCAAGTCTTGTTTCGCTACGCTGGTGCCAATCCGAATGGCTCACTCAATAATATCGCTGGCATCTGCAATCAAGCCGGAAACGTCCTCGGCATGATGCCCCACCCCGAACGCGCCGCCGATCCCCTCCTGGGTAGCAGTGATGGTATTCATTTATTTAAAAATCAGGTGGGATAGGGAGATGGGAGGTGGGAGGTGGGAGTTGGGAGTTGGGGGACGAGGGGACTAGGAGACTGGGGGACGGGGAGAAGAGGAGACTGGGAGACTGTGAATCGTTCTTTTACCTCTTACCCATTACCCATTACCCATTACCCATTACCCATTACCCCTCCCAACTCCCATCTCCCATCTCCTCACTCATTCCGAATCTGTGCGGCTAATTGCAGCAATTCCGACCAGCGGAGCTGAAATTTTTTCTCAGTCAAGCGGAGCGCTTTCATAATCGACTCGTTGCTGTGATTGGCTTGTTTGAGCTGCATGAGCGATTGTTGCTCGATCGATAATTGTGCGGCAAAGATTTCCCACTGGCGATCTGTCAAACCAAGTTTGCGATCGATCTCTACTCCTAGCCATTGGTGTACCAATTCCCAATTGGCAACATGGGCAAATTTTTCGATGTGATACTTGAATTTTTGTTGGAGATAGTCGCGTTCGCGGGTGGTTAATCCCAAAGTTTTTTCAATTTCTGGTGCTGAGAGATCTTCCATTTTTAGTAATAGATAATCAACACAAGCAGATTGATTTTGGGCTTCTAAATAAGCGATCAATTCTTCGATTACTCGATCGCGTAATACACCATCGGTCGCATCGACATTATCCGACACCATCTTGGCACGAATTTGCTGCATCAATTTCGAGCCAGCATCGCCGTCTTCGTCTCGTGCGGTTTCAAAAGCTTGCTCGATGTCTACTGATGTCTCACTAGGCTGACGTTTGGCAAAAGTTTGAGCGCGGAGGACTAATAACTGTTGACTGCTCCCAAACCGCAGATGAATCCGGCGTTTGGCATAACATTCGCAAAAGACCATATACTCTGCCAATTGGAGTAAGCTCCGGGGCGTATAAGTATCACCGAGAGCATTCTCGCGCCGAAAAGCTTTGAGAGACTCAGTATAAAACTCTTGCAAAAAGTCTTCAATCAAAGAGTATCTGGCTTGAAATCCTAGCTGCGACTGGGGAATCGTAATATAACGGTAAACGATCGAACTCAGATGACTGTGCAGTTCGATCCGTCCCTGTTTAGAACCCAGTTGGTAATAATAAAGACATTTGGATACTCGGTGACGTGCCAGTCCCACGCGCCAAGATTCACCGATCCCTGACTGTTGAATTCGCTCGCTTTTGGCACAAATCCGATCGACTTCCACCGCAATCCGATTTGCCACATCTTTAATCTGCTCTGCACTCGCCTTTACCTGTGACTGTAAGGCTTCGACTAACATGTCGGGTAAGGGCTGCTTGCTAGATAGTAATACTACATTCGATTTTTGGCGACTACTAGTAGCTGGCAGACAGTGATGATGCGCGTTCATGGTATTGTTTTTCCCCTGAGAATGTGAGCTGATAATTGCTTACATAACGACTGTACGCGCTAAATCCAGTAAGTAAGTATGACGTGTGTCACTTTTTTTACACTAACCCGATCGCTTGACTGGTGGATCGAGCGGTAATCCTAAATCTTATACCTCAATCCCAGTGTGAGTTTCAGTTTCGAGCAAGCTACTATATTTCTATGTGTAAAGTTTTAAGTGTAGATTTGTGACGAAAAAGTGTAGATTTGTGATGGACAGTTGCTCAACTGGCACATGCCTGTTGTCAATTTGGGAATCTGCACGAGTGAAGATCCCCAGTGGTACCACTACCGACTGCTGTCGGAGAACTGAGCAGATCGTGGAGCTAAAAGCGCTGTTTTGCGTAAGTCCGTCTCAAAGTGCGATCTCACTGAAAAATCTGGGCATAATCTTAGATATGAAATACTCTCCACAGGATCGAAAGACAATCGCGGAGGTTGTCAGACATCGCTAGTACTCTAAATACTCATACCGCCCTCTCAAGCTCTGTAGACCTGTCACATCTAAAGAGATGCACATCAGTATCGAAATCAAAAATATGACAGACACCGATCTGCAACCACTTCAAATATTAGTAGCGGAATCAGATCCAGTAGAGATCGATCGGATCGTGGCTACAATCGATCGAGAATTCCATGCCGGAATTAAGATTGCCAAGAACTATCAGCAACTGCTGGAGCGGACGAATTTAGAAAGACCGCAACTAGTAGTTTTGGGGAAGATCGATAATGCCAACTACTCAGAGATCGCCCAGGCATGTCATAAAATCAAGCCCAAATTACCAATTTATCTCCTATCTTCGCAAGGCATAATTATTGATTCTTTTCGTCAATTAGTCAAAACTTGTGGTTTGACAGATGTGATTACTAGAGATGCTAATAGTCTCAATCAATTATTAGTAAAAATCGATCCAGCCCGGCGCGATCGGCGAACCATGCCTTCAGAAAAATTGACGACAGCTCACCCCAATCGTCAGCAGTTAACCAGCGAACCACTAGGCAGTAAACCAACACCAAATGTTACTGTAATATCTGCCGATCGATCGCTAATTCAGCCAAAAATATTCGGTCGAGATCTACTCGCAGCATTAGATGAAATCGTCACAGTTAGTAATAGTTATTTTGGACCGCTAGCACAAGGTAACTATTGGCGCAAGGCTCACGATCGCATTATTGATGAGTTTCCGGCGATGCAAAACTGGTCGGCAGATCACTTCAGTAAACTCAGTTGTCATGAGAACATGTTAGTGCAAGAGATAACACCCGAGGATCTTCAGAGCTTGAGGGTTTGGGTACGGCTATTTATTGAAGAATGCGAACGGATTATTATCGATTATCGCTCGATTCTCACTCATGCCAACCTCTCGCCGCTAGCAACAGACCTATTAATTAGATCCTAAACTCACCCACCCAATTATCTCATGGCAACAATTACGATTAGTATTGATGGTAAGCAAGTGGCAGCCGAGCAAAATTCTACACTCTTATCCGTATTTAAAGAACACGATATCTTAATCAATCAAATCTGTGGCGGACAAGGCATGTGTGCTTCATGCCATTTTTTCGTAGTAGGTGGCACTGAAGCCTTGACAGCGCCAACCAAACAGGAACAGATGACCTTTCAGTTTACCAAGATCGATCGACCCGGTGCGCGATTGGCTTGTCAAACTCGGGCGATTGGTGAGGGGATTGTTATCGAGCTGCCGCTCGGAACTTTTGTGGAGTCAGAGCAGGATTTAGAACGGAAGATCGGTAAAAAAGCTGACAAAACACTGATCCATCCGATGACTGGGGAAGTATTGGTTCAAGCAGGTAAGTTGGTCCTCCGCTCGGCGCTAGAGAAAATGAAAGAAGCTAGTAGTAAATTTAACGATCTTTTGTCAAACAAATAAATTTAATAGTAATAACGATCGTCAAACTGGGATTACTAAGCTTAACCAGATATATACAGTGCATTTACTACATTCTAACCACAACTGACATCTAGCAATCGCCACGCAGAGCTACATTATGATATCTCAAGATCGCAAACAAATAGTCCGAGATACACCCAATCCAATTATCTCGACCAAAGACGTAGCCCATTATAATCGATCGCAATTCTTTCAGTTTGATATGGCGCAAGGGAAGATTGCTGATTACCATCGTCAGCGCAATCTACTCGTTGGGGAAGACTTCATTGTTTCGCTACTAAAGGGACTAGAACATGAAGTGGGAGACGCAGCAGGATGGCTGTGTTATGAGATTGGACTTGAATGGGGCAAACAGGATGCCGTACTATTTCAATCTTGGTTTCAAGAATTCTATAAATTGACCTTAGAGACATCTAATTTGGGTTTCGCAATGGAAACATGGTGGTGGCCCTATACAGTGCAGGGATGGGGCACTTGGTCGCCAAATTTAGACAATCGGGCAAGTGGCTTTTTCTATGTCGATTTATATGATTCGGCAGTCGCCAAAACGTTGGGATATATGGGCAAACCAGTATGTCACATGTATTCGGGTATTCTGGCTGGCTTCTTTAGTGTTGCCTTCAAGCAAAATCTGTGCAGTACAGAAATCCAATGCTATGCGATGGGTAACGATTTTTGTCGATTTTTGATCGGCTCTGAAGAACGCATCCAGGCTGCTGAGTTTTGGCTTTCTTCTGGTGCCAAAGCTAATGAAATTGCCGAACGTTTTGAAGCTGGAGAAGTCGCTCCCGATAACGAACTATCGATCGCCGCAGGTGCAGTATGAAAAGTCGCAAACATCATCGATTAAAGAAAAATCCCTTAGTCCGGTTTATGCGCGGGGTCGTCAGATTGTTGCGGGTATTATTTAAACCCCAAAATCGACAGCTTCGCGAGATCGAGCAAGAACAAAGACATCTGCGTCGAGTGGAGTTAGAGCAAAGGCTCGAACTAGATCGCCAAAATATTGAGTTAGAGCGACAGGAACGAACGCGGGATCGTCAGCCGACTTCAGGAATTCAGCCGCGAGGAAA
>NZ_JANMZA010000271.1:0-2248 GCF_031382685.1 Chamaesiphon sp. OTE_8_metabat_110
CGAGATTGGGCAAGACAGCGAGCGCGTCCCGCCGCTGCCTCAGTCGCGGAATATCACCGACTGGAGTTTTAACAAGCTTGCTCCGATTATCGGAGTCAAGGTGCTAGTGGATAGGATTGGGGAATACTTAATCTATCGACACTAGCAAGGAGACCGAACACGATTGACTGACAAACCCGATCGTGTGCCCTAACAGTTCAAGTTGTCGTTTCGCCTAACTCAATACTATTCGAGGAAACCGATATGTCTCACTTTAGCACTCTCCGTACCAAAATCACTGACGCTGAAATCCTCAAAACTTCTTTGCGCGATCTCGGTATCAATGTTAAGACTGAAACCGATTTACGTGGCTACCAAGGTCAACGCGTCCGCGCTGATATCGTCGCCATTTTAGAAGGCGAATACGATCTCGGTTGGTCTCGCAATGCTGATGGTTCTTTTGACTTAATCGCCGATCTTTGGGGCGTCGCCAAAAAGCACAACCAAACTGAGTTAATCAACTCAATCAACCAAAAGTATGCAGTAAACAAAACTCTATCTGAAGTCCAACAACGTGGTGGTCTCCAAAACGCCAATGTTACCTTGGTTCTCCAGTAGGACTTGTTCTACCCATTCCCAAATGAAAGGGGTCGATCTTTAATCAGATCGACCCCTTTTTATCGTTTAGTTATCAACCAATTACAAGTCCTGATGCGTAAACGGTTTGGCATTCTCGCCAGCATAGGTAGCTACAATCTGTCCAGTGCCCTGAAGTTGATATTTATAAGTTATCAATCCTTCTAAGCCGACTGGGCCGCGTGGGGGCATCTTTTGGGTACTGATGCCGACTTCTGCGCCGAAACCATAGCGGAACCCATCGGAAAAGCGAGTCGAGCAATTGTGAAAGACATTGGCTGCATCGATGCGATCGAGAAATATTTTAGCAGCGTCAGGATCTTCGGTAACGATACAATCGGTGTGGCGCGAGCCGTAAGTATTGATGTGGGTAATTGCCCCATCGAGATCGGGGACGATTTGGATGGCGAGAATCAGGTCGCTATATTCAGTCGCCCAATCAGTGGCGATCGCCAGATCGATCGTCAGATCGCCATGATGACCGAGAATTTCATGTCCGAGTTGGCTTAGTCTGATTTCGACACCGTGCGCCTGCAATCGATCGACGACCAGTGGTAAGAATGTTTCGGCGATCGATTGGTGAATGAGGAGGGTTTCGATCGCGTTACAGGCTGCGGGATACTGGGTTTTGGAGTCGATGGCGATCGCGATCGCCCGGTCGAAATCTGCTGCGCTGTCGATGTATAGGTGACAGATCCCATCCGCATGTCCGAGGACGGGAATCCGGGTATTATCTTGAACGTATTTGACAAATTCATTGGAACCGCGCGGGATAATCAGATCCACATAGCGGTCTAATTTGAGTAATTCGCTAGTTTCCGATCGAGTCGTCAATAGTTGAATGACATCGGGACTAACTTCCGAGCGAGCTAACCCGGCTTTAATTGCCGCGACTAGGGCAGTGCAAGAAGCGATCGCTTCTTTGCCACCTTTTAAAATTACCCCATTGCCCGACTTAATTGCCAAGCTAGCAATCTGAATTACCGCATCGGGACGCGCTTCAAAGATCACACCTAAGACCCCTACCGGGCAGCTCGTCCGCTGCAAAACCAGTCCGGTGTCGAGAGTGCGATGAATCTGAATTTGACCCACTGGATCGGCTAATTTACCCACGTCGCGCACGCCGAGGATTGCGCCCTTGAGTTTGGTGGCATCTAGTTTGAGCCGTGCGTAGAGAGCGGGGGCGATTTCGGCTTGAGCTGCTTGACAGTCGCTGGCATTTGCCGCGACGATCGCCTCAGCACTACTTTCTAGCGATGTGGCAATTAATTCGATCGCGATGTTTTTGGCATCAGCCGAGAGATTAGCCAGGTGTTGGGCGGCTAGTCGGGTGTTTTGGGCAATTTCTGTCAACATACATTAGGCTTTAGGCTTTGGGCTTTAGGCTTTGGGCTTTAGGCTTTGGGTTTTAGGTTTTGGGTTTTAGGTTTTAGGCTTTGGGCTTTAGGCTTTGGGTGCGGCTACCGCTCAGTTACTGGCTGTGGAGTACCTACTCTTGAGTACTAAAACTATCTACTATTCACTATTCACTATTCACTATCCACCAGAACACCAGTAACTTTGTTTTGATGCAAGATGTGAGTAATTATTTTTTTCGCTGTTGGAGGACGCGATAGACATCGCGGATACTGAC
>NZ_JANMZA010000292.1:0-1983 GCF_031382685.1 Chamaesiphon sp. OTE_8_metabat_110
AATATTATTACCAGACTGAAGATAAAAATTGAACATTAAAACGAAAGCGATCGGGGGTACTAATTCCAGACCTCAGATAGGTCATGCTAAACAGACTAGGTGCCCAAATTAATCGGGTTAAACTTGAGGACAGCGATTGATGCACTATTTCAAATATACCCAATTCAGTAGACAGGATGGACATCGCCTAATAGTACCGCTTGCTTTGCGCCTGTCGCCAGCGGGAAGTTGCCCGGAATCCCGCACTTGCGCCAATATGCCAAGACGGCAAAAGCGATTGCTTCTTTATAATCGCCATCTAGCCCCGCAGTATCGGTTGTCTCGATCGCGATATGGGGTAAATGATGCTCCAGACGTTGCCGTAAATACAGATTGCGACTGCCCCCGCCGCAGAGCAAGACCCGATCTGGCAATCGTGGCAAAAAGCGACGGTAACTATCAGCGATACTACTAGCTGTAAAATCGGTCAGCGTTGCCAACAGATCCGCCGCACTCAAATCGGCAGCGCTGGCATCCAACAGACACGCTTGCAGATACTCGGCACCGAATAGCTCTCTGCCCGTCGATTTGGGGGGTACAGCGCGAAAGTAATCCTCCTCTAACCATTTTTGAACTAAAGATTTGCAACTGCGCCCAGTCGCCGCCCAGGCACCATCTCGATCGAACGTCAGTTTACCCTGGCTTAATTGGGTCACAGCTAGATCGAGCAAACTATTTCCCGGTCCGGTATCCCATCCGCAGACTTGCCGCTCCCAGTCGGGCTGGTTGTGAGGCGGGAGATAGGTAACATTCCCAATGCCGCCGATATTTTGGATGCAACGATGTTCGATCGGATGACCGAGGAGGTAAGCATCGGGCTTGGGTACCAGAGGCGCACCCTGTCCGCCCGCCGCAATATCCGCCGCCCGGAAATTATCGATCGTTTCGATCTGCGTCATTGCCGCAATTAGTGCGCCCCGTCCGAGCTGAAGACTGTAACCCATCGCTCGATCGGTGGTCGGGCGATGGTAGAGCGTTTGACCGTGAGAGCCGACTAGTACTGCCAATGGTCGATCGACCTGAATCGCCTGCACCGCTTGGGCAAAGCAGTCGGCGATCGCATCATCTAAAGCGGCAAGTTCTAGCAGCGATAACCGCTCGCCACTACAGACCGCCAAGATTTGCGATCGTATCGCGTCAGGATAAGGATAGGTCGCTCCTGCTAACAATTCCACTCGCAAATCGAGGGTCGTCCCAGCAATTTCGACCAAAGCAGCATCGATACCATCGACTGATGTCCCACTCATTAACCCAATTACTTTCATATCAGCTCCGTTTTCAATGGGTAAATCCCCCCGCTTGGTGCGCTTCCATGGTCGGGGAACCCGATTGGTGACAAGTTAAGGCGCAAGTGCAGTTGTCAAGCAGGGTGGAGAGGACGGCTCAAAGAAAAATGGCCCTTCCCTACTCACTCGTTCTGGGAAGGGGTCAATAATCAATTTCTTGAATGGTTTGCGGATAGATTTAACAACTCCCAGATCTTGATTTTCAGGAGCGGCAAAATATTTAACAGGGTCAGTAGCTAAACCCTTGTGATGAGCGACATAGAAATGATAGATACCACGATAAATCATCTCTAGAGAAATGCGGTCAAAAGGAAGAGATACCTCCGCAGCAACAGCATCACCGAGATCGACTAACACAGCATAAAATAGCCAAGTCCCCCAGAGTTGTAATTGAATGCCATTGAGTGAACCCGTCCAGATATAACTCAAGCCCAACAACCGTTTAACCGGATTAAATGCTTCTTCGATTCGCCACCTTCTGCCATACAAATCGGCAACTACATCGGGAGGTAAAATCAGTGGGTCAAGTACACTAGTCAGATAAGCGAGCTTTTCGGGGGAAGCTTCCCCCGAAAACGTCGCGTAAGAACACCAAGTTTTCCCCACTCTAATTTCGACTAATCTCATTGTGATGCAGGGGATTGTCTTTGTGCCAGCA
>NZ_JANMZA010000364.1:0-8780 GCF_031382685.1 Chamaesiphon sp. OTE_8_metabat_110
TCTATGCTTCATACATCAATTCAGCAACGCCGAAGTGCGATCTTTTCTCATACCTTCCACTATCCACTATCCACTATCCACTATCCACTAATCAATCAAACCATTATTCTCCTCAGTTGGCGATGTGGTCGGTTCGGGAATAGGATTGAGTTGTAGCTGCCATTGTTCGACGAGGTTTTGGGCGGCACTGTAGGAAGAAGTATTTGAGGGAATGACTTTGGCGATCGCAATTGCGCGGCGAAGATCGCTGGTGGCGGTGCTTTGAGCTACTTCCAGCATTTGCGACCCCCAGTTATCCATTGCCAGTCGGGCTTGGGAGCGGAGTGAAGAACTCTTGGGTACTCTAGCGGCGGCTTGGATGGCACCGAGTAGCGCTTCGGGCGTACCGCCACTTGCTAATCTCTGAGCAGCAGCCAGATTCGCTGTTGCTTGAAGTTGGGCTTGCCAATCGTTCACCCGTTCTTGACTTTGAGCGGATATTGCGCGTCCCCTACCGATTCGTTGCGCCATATTCACCGCGCCAACGAGATCGCCACTGCTAGCCAAGGCTTCCGCTTGAGCGAGGATCGGCCCATCTTCGGCGCGTTGCAAGTCGCCAGTCCATTGTTGAATCTTTTGTCGTGCTTGGGGATAGAGGGCACGTCCCGGACGGATTTGACCTAATTGGGCGACAGCTTTTTGGACTCCTCGGACGGTACCGCTAGCGGCTGAAGCGTCAGCCGCTGTGAGGTATGGTGTATCCTGGACTGTTTCGATCTGAGTGCGCCATTCGGTAGCGACTTTGGCGGCTTCTTTGCCGCGCGGATTGCTAGCGGGGATGCGCTGAACTTCACTAATTGCCATCTGGAGATCGCGGACGGTACCAGTACTAGCTAAGCTCTGAGCATGTTGGAGCGCGGCGAGATCCTGAATTTCAAGTTGCCAATTGGCTGAAGCTTGCTGAGATTTTTGGTAGAGCGAACTCTCTGGTTTGATGCCTTGAATGAGGGAGATAGCTGTTTCTAGTTCTGAGATACTCGAATTGACTGTATGGGACTGAGCTTGAGCGAAACTGATGAGATCTTGGAGTTCGGCTTTGGTGGTAGGCGCGTCGGGGGTTTGAGTGGCAATTTCGAGCGCACCCTGCCAGTCGTTTTTATCGAATTTTGCTCGCGCTAGCTTGAGCATTTGGATGGCTACTTTGTCGATAATAGTTTTGGCTTCGGTATGTGCAAAACTTTTGGGGTCGATTTTATTTGCCATTTCGACAGCTTTGAGCAGCGTTTTGACCGAATCACTCTTGACTAGTTGCCGCGCTTCGTCTAGTTTGGCACTATCAGCTTTAGCGATCTGGACTAAATCGGCTAATTCTTGATACTTAGTCATCGCCCAGTAGCGATTGTTGAGGCGCGTCAATCTGACGGCGACGGCGTAAGCATTCACCCACTTGGAACTATTTAATAATGCCCTAGTTTCCCGATCGAGTGCGACTCCTTTTGCCCAAGTTTCCTGCCATTGTCCCAGACGTTTAGACACGATTTTATAAGCCGGAATACTGGTGGGGACTTGCTTGGCAGCATTCACCGCTTCTTCATATTTGCCCTCTTGATAACTGGCTTCTGCTAATCTCAAAATCGCCAGCGACCAGCGTTGGACGTTGCTATCGACATAGTTGCGTGTCGGATCGTTGGGGGCGACATCTTTGACTAGGTTCAGGGCAGCTACTAAGTCTGGTAAGGTTTGTTTGCTGGCGGCAAGTTGTCCGCAATAAACCCGTAGCGATGGTGAAGACATAGGGACGAATATTTCGGGGCAATTGGGGACTGCTTTGGGATTGAGCAGCAAGCCTAATGCTAGATATACTAAGCCGCCAGAAATACCGAGGGTAATAATTGCCCAAAACACCCAACTTCGGATAAACGACAGTCGCAACCACGGGGGCATCTGGTTTACTAATTGTTTAGTAACCTGATTTGCTTGTTCAAAATCGAAGCGGGAGTTTGGTTTTGCCAAAACTGAAAAGAGGGTAGTTTAGGAGGGGAAAGGGGGAAAGGGGTTTTGATGGCACGAGCGATTGATGTTTAAGTAAGCTATTTCCCCAAAATAGCAGGAGAGCCATCTAGTATCGCTGTGAGCTAGTAGCGCGATCGCGGACAAATTTTAACCATATCTTAGCTTATTTAGGTTCGCAAAATATTTGGGCGAGCGCATTGGCTAATTGCGCTAATTGTGACTGTTGATGAGTCGCCATTAGTGAGAGTCTGATCCGGCTCGTAGGGACGGTGGGCGGGCGGATGGCGGGGGCAAAAATTCCCAATTGTTGCAGTTTACTCCCAATGGCGATCGCCGTGTGGGCATCTGGCAGCTCGATACAGATAATCGCTGAAGCGGAGGGAATTAGCTTTAGATCGGGGATTCGCTCGGTTAAAAGCTGTTTCAAGTAAGTAATATTTTCCCATAATCGATCGCGGCGCTGCGGTTCGGTGGCAACGATGTCGATCGCGGCAAGGGCGGCGGCGGTGTCGGCAGGCGATAATCCGGTAGTATAAATCCAGCTCGCACACCGATTGGTGAGAAAATCGATCGCGCTAGCACTCCCGGCGACATATCCGCCCAAACTGCCGAGGGCTTTACTGAGCGTACCCATCACGATTAAATGTTGTCCCACTAACCCAAAATGTTCGACAACACCCGCCCCATTTATGCCAAACACGCCTGTCGCATGAGCTTCATCGACTAACAACATCGCGCCATAGGCATTGGCTAACTCCAAAATCGCTGGGAGCGGACAGATATCGCCATCCATACTAAATACCGTATCCGTCACAATCAGACACCGCCGATAACTGGCGCGATGTAACTCCAACTGCGCACGCAGATCGGCAACATCGCAGTGCTGATATTCAATAATTTTTGCCCCACTTAACAGCGCCCCATTCTTAATGCTCGAATGGTTCGATCGATCGCTGAGGATCGCGTCCTTGCTGCCCACTAGCGCCGCGATCGTCCCCAAATTTGCCAAATACCCCGAACTAAAAACCAAGGCGGCTTCAGTGCCCTTTAAACGGGCGATCGCGGCTTCGAGATCTTGGTGGAGCTGGCGGTGTCCGCTCGTTAGGCGCGAACCCGTCGCCCCCGTACCAAATTGCTGCGTCGCCGCAATCGCCGCTTGAATTAACCGCTCGTCCCCAGCCAAACCCAGATAATCATTACTGCCAAAGTTAATGAGCGATCGTCCGGCGATCGTCACTTGCGTCCCAGCGGTACTGGAGATCGTCGTCGGCGAGCGATGCCAATTTGCCTGTCTAATCGTCGCGAGCGCACGATCGATCCACGCGTAAGGATTTAATTGATTCAAATTTGGAACTCTCGATCGACTAATATATGAAAATAAACTTATCTCACCTTATTCATGGCAGAAATTCAGTTTTCCCGAGGCACCACCGAACCTGTTGTTCCCGATGTTCGACTCACCAAATCTCGCACTGGCCAGCAAGGTAAAGCCTCATTTTACTTTGAAAAACCCGCAATCTTGGGAAATGAAGTCAATGAAGAAGTCACTGGACTGTACATGATTGACGAAGAAGGTGAGATTATCACGCGGGAAGTCAAAGCAAAATTTGTCAATGGCAAACCCGAAGCACTCGAAGCGATCTATATCATGAATTCTACGGCAGAGTGGGATCGATTCATGCGCTTTATGGAGCGTTACTCGGCAAGCAATGGCTTGGGATTTAAAAAAGCTGAAGAATAGCCCATGCTCGATCGATCGCCCAGCATCGCCGCTGGATCTGCGGCTCAACCCCATCCAGATCCGCACCACATTAGCATTATTTTCGCGGTCATCACGGTCAGCGATACTCGTACGCCCGAGACCGATCGCAGTGGTGCCCTCATCCAAGAACTGCTACAATCTGCGGGACATACGATCGGTAAGTATCAGATTATTCCGGACGAATCGCCCCAGATTGCGACGGTTCTAACTAACATGCTAGAGCTGCGATCGATTCAGGCGATCGTCTTTAATGGTGGTACTGGCATCTCGCCCCGCGATACCACCTATGAGGCGATCTCCAGCCTCCTCACCAAGACTTTGCCCGGTTTTGGAGAGATTTTTAGAGCGCTGAGTTATCAAGAAATCGGCTCGCGGGCGATCGCTTCGCGGGCGATTGCAGGTACCTACGATCGGCTCCTCGTCTTCTCCCTCCCCGGCTCGCAAGGTGCTGTAAGATTAGGGATGGAAAAACTGATTCTGCCCGAATCGATCCATTTAGTTACTCAACTAAGATGACATCTGCAAAACCCGATAACAAGAGTCAGCCTAAACCCCCAACTCCCAAGCCAAATAATTCTAACGGTTGGTTATCTTGGGGTTTCATCTGTTTGCTAATTGGCGGCACTATCGCCGCTAGAAATGTCTTACTTGTCGATAACGATCTCGAAATTAAAACTAAGTTTGCTGGACAAAGTTGGCAGCTAAATTCACGATCCATCAAAAAATATGCCACGGATATTAGCATAGTTAGTCGTCAGTATATTCAACCCCTGTGGACAAATCTAGCTCAACAATCCACTCACCTGATATCTGAAGCGAAGAATGCCGTTACCGAGCAAAACTGGTGCATTTCGAGCGCTAACCCTTCAACTAGCTCAGCGGATTCCAAAGCTGGCAAAATAGATCGAAAACAGCCGCTTCCAACTCAGCCAGCAGCCGAGCAGCGGTGGTGTATTAAATAAGGTGTTAGGTAAGAGGTAAGAGTTTTGCACACGCCTCTGTTCCCCAACGGCTTGAAGCAACAGCCGTTTCATCTACAGCATGTCCACCATTTTGAATAGCTTGGGTTAACCCCCAGCATCAAATAGAAGCTGAATCTTGTCATCGAAGTTGAAGGTGTTCAAAACCCAACCCGTGGGAGTTTTATAAAAGTAGAATGTCCATCGAGTGATATGCTTTTCAAATCGCTGCACCTGGATAATCCGATAAAAGCTCGTACCAACCTCGTCTTCGCGGATGAATTCGTACCCAACACTCTTGCCAAAACGCTGCCCGAGCTTCGGCATTTGCAAGTTTGTCTGACTCACCATTTCCTTGAATTCGGCATCGGGAATTATCAAATAAGGCTTTGCTAGACGTAGCCCTGCTTCCGCATCTCCTGCGGCGATTTTGGACATGATGCTATCTGTAAGCTGTCTTGCTTCTGGAGTGCCAATTAGACGTTCGGACGCGTTTGCCTGCATTGAAACTGATAGCATCATCGCCATAACTATAAAGAGGTAGCGCAATTTGTTCTCCTAGTTTGACAATTGTGAACTTGAGGGCTGACTATTTAGGATACGCAAAAAAGTATGGCGCGTCAAGAAAAGACAGCAAACCAAGATAATGAGTGGAGATAATTATCGGGCTGCTCTAGCGAGGTTTTCAACTTCATTAGTCAACACCTTTCCTAAAGAATTGCGAGGAATGCGATCGACACTTACCCAATATTTCGGCAGCTTATACTTACTAATTTTACCCGCGATCGCTGCTGATAATATTGCAGCGGAAACGGGCAGTTCACGGGCTACATATACAGCGGTGACTGCTTGCCCCCAATAGCAATCTGACAATCCAACTACCCACACATCGGCAACCAATCCAGTTGCCATAATTACCTCGACAACCTCAATCGGATAGATATTTTCACCGCCACTAATAATTTTACTACTATTTCGATCGACAATCGTTAGATAGCCATCTTTATCGATCGTCCCAATGTCATCTGACTCGAATTCAAACTGTCGATCTAAATCGGGAAAATAGCCCAACATTAATGAAGTAGCTTGAATCTGAATCGAGCCGAATCGATCGCTTTGTGGCGTGTTATTAGTAAGCTTGCTATCAGATTTTATGCCGATTTTAGCATGAGGCAAAGCCTTGCCACAACTGCGATTTCCCGCCAAGAATTCTGCTGGCTTGAGACTGGTAACTTGCGAACCAGTTTCAGTCATCCCATAGGTTAAAGCAATCGGTAGTCGAGCAATTCTGGCACTATTGAGTAGTTCGGAACTTGGTGGCGCACCCCCAAGTAAAATTGTGTCAAATCGAGCCAACCATGCAGAATTAAGTGCTAATAATTTTGCCAATTGAGTCGGTACTAATGAGATAAAATAATGCTCTAATTCAAGCTGTTTGGTGAGTACGACTGGATTGGCGCAAAGCTCATGAAAATCGACAATAGCGAGCTTACCACCAGTTAATAGCGATCGACATAATTGCATCAAACCACTGACATGATAGAGCGGTAGAGTACAGACAGTATTAATATGCTCTAGTTCATAAAACTCTTGAAATCCCCTCACCGTAGCACTTAAAGTTTCCCAGCTATGAGTCGCAAATTTGATGATTCCCGACGACCCTCCCGTCGGTATCATGATGAGCTGTTGATGCTGCGTGAGATCGAGTGTGGTTAACTTCGATATCTGTTCCCGCTCCAAAGTACCCCAGCCAGGATTAGCCAAAAAAATCGGTAAATTTAACTTACACCCAGCCATCAACATCGCAATAAATTCAAGCGGATCGGATGTCGCGATCGAGGTAAAATGGGGTCGTTCGATCGCACACGCAGCTAATATTTGCTCGGCTCGATCGATTACAGCCTTGCCATCCGTACCTACCAGCCAGCCATCATCCAAACGTTGACAACATCGATCGTATATCCACTCCCCAGTCGCGCCGGACTTTGGTAAATTAAACATTGCTAATTAGAATAAGCTTGTGGTTTAGCACTTTACTCTATATATTGGTGCGATCGCCAAATATCCAAAAAACTACCCCCAACTACTTACTTACACGATTGTAGAAGAGGGAATAGGAGATATAAAGTTGAGTAAACGAGATATAGAGGTGTCTAAAAAGCAATAGCACAGTAGTAAACTGAATTAATCAGCGGTTTTACTGACTACTTGGGGTAAACCCATGCTGTAATTTAACACTCTACTGTCGAGATTATAACCGATCTCACCCTTTTGGAGCAGATCTCTGACAAAATGTTCCAAATCCGAGCCGATGCGGCGCAAATTATACTCAGTCAGATCGGCACCACTGTAAGACTCAACCAAGTCATCAAATTGTCCATAAATCTTACGCAGTGCGTCCTCACTCCACACCAGCTCATTATCAGGATCGACATCTAGCGTCAGCGCTTGTTCGCTCGGTACGAGTTCATTTTTCTTTACCTCGGCAGTGTAAATATGGATATGACGAGTTGTAGATTTTAGTAGCATAATTGGGAGGTAGGAGATGGGAGATGGGAGATGGGAGCAGAACTTGATGAATAGTATCGATCGTCTGGATGGAAAGTTCTCAACCGATCGATTACAGACTTTTAGACAAGTTATTCTTAAATAATCGATCGAGATATATCTATTGTAGATCGGGACTGCTCCCTGCATTTTATCAAGCACTCAACTCCCAACTCCCAACTCCCATCTCCCATCCCTCCTCACCGCTCCTCCTTGCGAAATTGAGATGGACTCATCCGCATCGGGCGTTCGGGATTCCAGATCCCCACACCCATAATGCGGGCATATTGACTCCCCTGAATAAATCGATCGCGATATTTAATCCCACGAGCATTGCCAGTCGCACCACTGCGCGTAATTGCCAAAACATAGCCATCCTCGATTAGCTCTTGATTGAGCAAGCGACCATCTTTCCACAAATAGACATACTTGCGCCCGTATTTATCAGCCTCAGCACCATCTAATTCGATACTGACACTACCCTTACCCGCCGTACCGATTAATTCTTCCAATCTTTGCTTGGCTTGCTTTCCCCAGGGTTCTTGCCCCAGATCTGGAGCATCGATCCCGATCAATCTCCCCTGTTGGAGCATAGGTGGCTGTTGAGATTTATCTACCCACTCGATCGAGTTACCACTAATCGTGCGGCTCACCTGTACCGTGGGATACGAAGGCGGCGCTGTTTGACAGCCCCCCAGCAAGCCTAGTCCAACTAGTTGCCACCATCTAGATCTAGCTTTGCCGCTCATCATCAATCTAATCATTTACCCTACCATTACTCTTCATCCAAGTGCAGTCCACGCTTGACTTTACCCTTGCCGAAATATTGCCCAAACTGAAGCTCGTAGACTTCATCTTCAGTTTGAGTTTCGACTTCTAAGTCAGAGCAAGCATAACTCACACACAATAAGGCATAACCCTGGCTTTGCAACTGTGGCGACAATCCCATCGCCTCTGGTTGCTCTAGATCCCCAGATTTAACACGCACAGCACAAGCAGTACAAGCACCATTGCGACAAGAAAATGGTAATCTTACACCACGATCTTCAGCACTTTGAAGGATGTATCGATCGTTCGGTACCGTGACTTGATGGTAAGTCTCCGTTTGACAATTATAGATTTTGACTTGATAATTGCGAGTCATGGTGCATAGCTATGGGCTGACGTGGGGACTTCGAGTGGGAATCCATATGGATCTTATTCTCTATCTTGGCACGTCCTGATGAAAATTTCTGGGCACCCATATCCGTTTTGGCACAGACGGCGACTTTACACACTTAGAGCTAAAAATTGACAGCATACTCGATCGCCAACCTTAATTATTTCTGTTTAGCCTGTAATTAACAACCGATCGCCCGAAGCTTGCCTAATCATTCTAGATGAGCTATGATTATAGACGGCATCGGGACGTAGCGCAGCTTGGTAGCGCACTACTTTGGGGTAGTAGGGGTCGGAGGTTCAAATCCTCTCGTTCCGATTTGATTGAAACATATTGCTGGCAAGGCTTTTAGGAAACAAAC
>NZ_JANMZA010000183.1:0-24809 GCF_031382685.1 Chamaesiphon sp. OTE_8_metabat_110
AGATCGACAACGTTAAACTGCTCTTTAAATAAGCGCAGATCGTTTTCGGCTCGTTTGACTTCAGTTTCAATTTTCGGTAGTTCCATCGCCACAAACTTCCGGGCGGCTTCAGCTTCTAACCGCTGATTTTTTTGGTCGTCACGGATATAAACTTCCATGATTTTTTCAACGACATCTCTTGCCAATTCTTTGCTGGGATCTTGGAAGCTCACCTCCAGAATATCCGTACCTTTAATCGTGCTCACCTTGAGTTGCTGCACGAAGTTTTCGGTCTTATCTGTAAATTTTTCTAGGCGTTTACGCTCTGCTGGTCTATTCGCGTATTTACCTGCTGTTAATTCTTTTAGTACGCCCTTGATCGTCGTCAAGGACTTAAGGATTTCCGCTTGAGTATTAACTGGTGTACTTCCAGTCAGACCCTCTAGTTCGCCAATTCCCCCGCCGCCAGCGACATTGGTGGCACTACTCAATAAGGCACTAGTTCTATTGGTTTTTTTGAGGATTACCTGTCCTTTGGCTTGGAAGATTTCTGTTTGATTGAGAGTCCAGATTGTTACTACTGCTGTAGTAAGTGCAAAGACTAACGTAGCAGGCAACCAACGACGTTTTAGTACTAGCCAATATTGTGCAATTTCATCCATAATGCTTTACTGCGGGGGATTGTGTGTAACTCCCTCACATTCTAACACTGTGACTTTAGGTACTCGTATCCGCATTTAAACGTAATTCGGTCGCGCCAAACCGATGAGATCGAATAAGTTTATCGATCGCGGGGCGATATTTTTGGCAAATCCCACCCTCAAACCCAGTGAGGATCTCCGTACAGCGGCGATCGTTCTATACCAGCAGCTAGCAATGTTATATTTATTCAGTAAGAATGCTTATATTGTGACGATCGGTATTGCTGAAGGTAACTATCCGTGCTAGAAGAACACCTCGATATTTCTGCGTCTGTGACTCCGAACATCGAACAGCGACTCAAAGAAATTCCCCCCGAACCTGGAGTTTACTTTATGCGGGATGCGACCGATCGCATTTTGTATATCGGTAAATCCAAAAGACTTCGCTCCCGCGTCCGCTCTTACTTTCGCGATGGCAACCATCACTCCCCTCGGATTGCGATGATGGTGCGCCAGGTCGCCGAGATTGAATTTATCGTTACCGATACCGAAGCTGAAGCCTTAGCATTAGAAGCCAATCTGATCAAGCAGCATCAGCCGTATTTTAACGTGCTGCTCAAGGATGATAAAAAATATCCCTATATCCTGATTACCTGGTCGGAAGATTATCCCCGGATCCTGATGACGCGCAATCGCCGGATTGGTAGAGGTAAGGATAAATATTATGGCCCATATACAGACGCTCATCTACTCCGCAATGTCCTGTATACAATCAAGCGGACATTTCCGCTGCGGCAACGCCCTCAGCCGTTATTTAAAGATCGTCCCTGTCTAAATTACGATCTCGGTCGCTGTCCTGGTGTCTGTCAGAGCATGATTGCACCCCAAGACTACCATCAAACTGTCGAGAAAGTGGCAATGATCTTTCAAGGTCGCACTGGCGAACTACTCGAAACCCTCGCGACGCAAATGCAGCAAGCGTCTGAGCGACTGGACTTCGAGCAAGCTGGCACGATCCGCGACAGACTTAACAACCTGGCGGCGCTCAATGCCGAGCAAAAAGTCGCTCTCCCTAACGATACCGTCTCTCGCGACGCGATCGCCCTCGCCGCCGATCGCAAGACTGCCTGCGTGCAGCTATTTCAGATCCGGGCGGGCAAATTGATCGGACGATTGGGCTTCACCGCCCAAGTGCAGTCCCTCAGCGCGATCGAAACCGCAGATCCCTCACCCGAAGATCTCGGTGCGATCCTCCAAAGCGTCTTGGAAGAACACTATCGCACTGCCGACTCTGTAGAAATCCCCGCCGAAATCCTGGTGCAACATCCCCTCCCCGACGGTGATATTCTCGCAAGTTATTTAAGCGATCTCAAAGGTCGCAAAGTGACGATCGTCAACCCCCAGCGGCAGCTTAAAGCCGAGCTAATCGAGATGGTCGAGAAAAATGCCGTTCACGAGCTAACGCGGCTTCAGCGCCAATCTGAGCGCAATCTCAACTCACTCGAAGATCTCGCCGAAATTCTCAGCTTGCCAGAAATGCCGCGCCGGATTGAAGGTTTTGACATCTCCCACATCCAAGGCTCGAATGCCGTGGCATCGCAAGTGGTATTTATCGACGGCGTACCTGCCAAGCAATATTATCGGCACTACAAGATCCAAAATCCAGAGATTACGATCGGACATTCCGATGATTATGCCAGTCATGCCGAAATTGCCCGCCGCCGCTTTCGTAAATATGCTGGCGGTGTAAATACTGACAGTACTGACTTCCCCGACGTGGTACTGATCGATGGCGGGAAAGGACAGCTATCTGCGGTAATGAATGTCCTGGAAGAACTCAATTTAGCCGATAAAATGTCGATTATCAGTCTGGCAAAACAGCGTGAAGAAATCTTCTTACCGGGCGAGACTTTGCCGCTACCGACAGAAGCCGAACAACCCGGCGTACAATTGCTACGCCGCGTGCGGGATGAGTCCCACCGCTTTGCGATTACCTTCCACCGCCAGCAGCGCAGCCAAAAGCAAACCCGCTCTTATCTAGATGATATTGCCGGATTGGGCAGCTATCGTCAAAAGCAACTGCTAGCGCATTTTCACTCGATCGATTACATTCGCGCTGCTAGTGTGGAAGATCTCGCCAAAGCGCCAGGGATTGGGGCGCAGACAGCTAGTGAAATCTATAGTTATTTTCATCCGCAATAGGCTTTAGGCTTTGGGCATTGGTTTCTAGGAAATGAAATGTTTGGCAAAGTGAAAGACTTCAACTCAAATTAGCGATGCTAAATAGAAGTAACGATCGACGATCGCCCGTCAGCATCTATAGCGAATGTGTTGAGTGTAGCAGATCGCTACCTATAAAGAATATTAATTTAATCTATGAGTGCAGCCACCTTCGCCAGCAGCAGTGCTACTTTAGATAGATGAATGAAGATCTACAGTGTTGGTATAAAGCACTCGACTTAGAGCCTGGGGCATCACTTGAAGAGGTGAACCAGGCACATAAAGATCTGGCATTGGTTTGGCACCCCGACAGGTTGCCGCAAGATAGCCCCCGCCTGCAAGAAAAAGCCCACGCTAAACTTCAAGAAATCAACAACGCTCGCGATAAGCTCCGCGAATATCAAGCTAATAATAGCAGTGTCAATAATAGTACCAATGGGACGGGCGCAGCGGCTCGATCGGCTCATGTCCCCGATCGAGGATCGACTTATCAAAGCTCCCCCCGCCAGCAACCCCGCCGCACGTCCGCACGTTCGCAAGAAACACGCACAGTCCGACAACCCCAAGCAGCTAAGCCCTCCCAGCCTGTCAGAACGACCGAATCTCGCTATCCGCAATCGCCAGCTACGCGGTTGTCAAATCGCCAGCAACAATCGCGAGTACCTGCTAGAACCCCGCCGCAACGCCCGGATCTTAGCGGTGTCGATTGGAGCGGGAGTTGTCTCAACGAGCGGGATCTCTCCGGGCGTAATTTGACAAATGCGAATTTAAGTAATACCGATCTTCAAGATTCGTTCTTACATGGCGCAAATCTACAGGGTGCCAATCTTCAAAAAGCCAACTTATTTAGGGCTAACTTATTTCAGGCGAATCTCGCTAACGCTAACCTGCGCGATGCTAACCTCATTGGCGCCGATTTTAGCGGTGCCGATCTCAGTGGTGCCGATCTCACAGGCGCTAGGGTAAGAGTAGGCGGCAAAATTGCCGTGCGCTTGATTGGTGCGGTACTCACGGGTGCCATCATGCCTGACGGGAATGTCTATGGTTAGCTCTAAGTCTAGAGTTGCTCGTTGGCGGAGCCTCTCTGCGCAGGCAGACGCTTCGCGTTGGCAACGCCTGCGCTTTGCGCTTACGGAACGAGAATCGAGCAGCAAATAACGATCGAGTACCCAGCAGGTATTTCGATCGCGGTAGAAAAATGTTAGCCAATAGCAGTAGCTTAAGGAAGATCTTCAGTATTCGGATTAACCGGATTAGTCGCCAATTCGTTCATCGCATAATCCCTAAATCGATCCATATCTGCCTGAAGCGTCCCATCCACAGCATTGCGGACAAAATCATTATTCATCAGCAGCACCAAGATACCTGGTACTTCATAGGTAAAAGTCAGCTTGACAATGCTCGACTCCTTGCGATCGTAAAATCTAATTGCCCCGCGATTGGGCAACCCATCGACCGATTCCCACTGAATGATTTGATGGGGAATTTCCTGAAGAATTCGGGATAGCCAGGTAAATTCTAGAGTCTTCGTCGCTAGCTTCCACCGCGAGAGTTCGGGATTGTCTTCGACGATTTTGACCGATTCGATCCACTTCATCCAGCGCGGCATCAGCTCGATATTATGCCACAGATTCCACACATGCTCGATCGGGGCAGCAACTTCAACTTGAACGCTATGTTCTAACCATTCAGACATGGGTGTTAGGGGATAGGGGATAGGGGAAAGAGGTAAGAGGTAAGGGGTAATGGGTAAGAGGTAAAATCCCTGTTTCTAATTAATCCCTAATCCCTATCCCCTATCCCCTATTCCCTCTCCCCTCTATCCTCTAAACCGATCGAGAATAGCAGTAGCTGCTTGTTTGCCGGAAATTGTTGCGCCTTCCATACTATCGATATAGTCTTGGGCGGTATAGCTACCAGCGAGGAAGAAATTATCGATCGGGGTGGCTTGGGTGGGGCGGAACGGATCCATGCCGGGTCGTTCGCGATAGAGGGACTGGGCGAGTTTGACGACGCTCGACCAAGTGACATTGAGTTCGCGGGCGGAGGGGAAGAGGGTGTGTACCTGTTCGAGGACATGCTCGACGATATCTTCATTCTTCATCGGAATGAATGGTTCACCAGGGGTTAGGACTACTTGGAGGAGCGAGCCTTCACCTTCTCGATAATAGTCTGCGGGACTGGTGAGCGCAAGATCCGCAAAGCAGGAAAAGTCGGCATCGGCACTGTAGAGCAGATTATCGAGTCCGGCAGCGTGGTCTAATTGCTGGCGTTCGGCTTTGTCTTGCATTTCTGTCACCCAACCATCGAAGCGCAGTTGGACGGTGGCGACGGGGACGGCTTCGAGTTTGAAGATATTATCGAAAAATGTAGACTTGCGCCACTCTGCTGGTATAATGCGATGAATACCCGGCACATCACACGCGCAGACGTAGGCATCAGCGGCGATCGTTTCGATATTTTCACCGTTAGCGATCGCAAAGCCATCAATGTGAATATCATCGCCCGCGCCTGTATATTTAATTTCCCGTAACTGGCGACGCGTATGAATTTTTGCCCCTTTTGATTCTAAATAAGCCACGATCGGTTTGTGCAGGTACTCGGCTGGCGAACCGACTAACATATTCAGTTTCGATGCTTCGGTTTTGGACGCAAACATCATAAAGATCGTCAGCATACACCGGGCGGAGATATTTTCGGTATCGATAAAGCCTAGCGCGAGGGCGATCGGATCCCACATCCGGCGCAGACTATGATTATTACCGCCGTGGGATCTAAACCAATCGGCAAAACTAACGCGATCGAGTTCGCGAATCATCTTCATCGCCGTCTCATAGCTGACTAGTCCCGGCACGATCGGACTAGTACCCAGAGCGAGCGCATTGCGAAGCTTATCGACGATCGTCAGTTGTTCGGTGGTGAAAAATGCTTTTAAGCCGTGAAAAGGCGCACCGAGAAAAAATCTAAAATCGAGCTTCCCGATATCCCCGCCAGCATTGACAAAATTATGGACGTGTTCTTTGGGTAAAAAGATATCAGTCGCACCGATCCGCTGCATCAGGGCGAAGAGATTGGCATAGTTGTTGAAGAAGACATGCAGTCCCATCTCGATGTGATTGCCGCCATCGTCCACCCAGCTACCGACTTTACCGCCGACAAAGGCACGCGATTCAAATATCTCTACATCATGTCCCGCATCGACTAAATCGACTGCCGTAGCCATGCCTGCTAATCCCGCACCAACAATCGCAACCCGCATATCTATATTTTCTGGTTTGTTTGATGTATCTTTACAGATTTTAAGATTTTTTAAGCACTTGTGCATCGCTAGATTGCCGATCTCTCGTAAGAAGTCCCAGCTTGGCGCGATCGTCTAAAAGTATTTGCGATTGCTAGTTGCTATTTATTTAAAAGTCATGTTATATTAGTTGAGTTGGCAAAAAAGCAAACAAACGACGCGGAGTAGAGCAGCCTGGTAGCTCGTCGGGCTCATAACCCGAAGGTCGCTGGTTCAAATCCAGTCTCCGCCACCAAATATATCAAAAAGCCGTACCTCACATAGGTACGGCTTTTTGATTTGGATCTCGATCGAGAGTAAAGACCTCAGCAATTACAGCTTAATCGCGATCGACAGTCCATCTCCGATCGGCAGTACGGAGACATTCACACGCGGATCGGCAACCAGTTCGCGGTTGAATAGCTCGATGCCTCGGGTGAACTCATCGTCGTAGGTAGTGGGATTGAGGACTCGCCCTTGCCAGAGGACATCTGTGGCGATTAGTAATCCTTGGGGACGCAATAGCTCGATCGCGCGGTGGTAGTAAGATGGATACTGGTATTTAAGACCAGAGATCGTGATTAGGTCAAAAGACTCGATCGGTGTGGAAGTAGCGAGTCGATCGAGCAATTCTAGCCCACTGCCGATCTGAAAATCGATTTTGCTAGTAACAGCACCGCGTTCCCAGTAGTCGCGAGCGACATCGAGATGTCTGCCAGCAACACCACAAGCGATTAATTGTCCGTCGGGAGGCAGGGCTGAGGAAATTGCCAAAGTCGCACAACCGCTAAAAATTCCCAGCTCTAGCACCCGCCGCGCTTGGCTCGATCGCACCAAGAGGGCGATTAATTGAGCTTGTGCCAGGGTTGGCTGCATTTGGGCGAGCGGATATTCGACCATTGCTTGTTGGAGCTGGAGCAGTAAATCGGGAGCCGGGGTAGAGATAGCGGTAAGGTAGCGATCGATATTATCTTCTACCCCAGTACTCGGGCGATCGTGCAGATACGGATTATGTGTTTGGACAAACTGACGGGCGCAATCTTTACATTGATACCGTTGTTTGTCTCGATAAAAGCCATGCTTACGAATTCTAGTGGATTGACAATTAGGGCATTTCATTAAACCTGTAGTCGTCCTAGTTAACAGCTCCTACAGGATGGGGTTGGGATTCAAATTGTGGCGCGTAAGCTTGGAGAAGGGTGCTAACTTGCTTGACAACTTCATCACCAGTGGGTTTGGCAATTGCTTGGCGTTCGGGGAAAAATTCGGGACGATTGAGATTTTGGGTAATCGCCGACTCTACTTGCTGCGTAATCAAGTCTTGCAGTTCTTTCTTGGCTCGATCGCGTTGATAGCTAGCGCCTTCCTCGGTAGTAGCATAGAGAGGCGGTAATCTATTGAGCGCATAGGCGGCAATGTCGCCGACATCTAATTGAACATCGTTATTTAGTTCGATTGCCGTAATTTGGGCGATGGTTTCGGTGATGACCAACTCTTCCATCACATTGATAAACTGCTTGCGCGGTACGGTGACGACTTCACCAGCGAGTAGTGCCCCCATCAGTCGATCGAGTGCCATATACTCTTCTACTGATAACTCAGCCGCACTATCACAGATCCGCCCTACCTCTGCTTCCATCGCTGGAGTAAGATAGCCTTCATCTACAGCATGTTCGACGATTGCTTGGATATTCATCATTTAGAAACAATTTAAATAACTTGTCAGTAGTAAGCGCGATCGGCACTCGATGCTCCATCGATCTTGGCGTAGGGTACTTATAAGCCAGTAGCTCAAACCCAAACTCCAAATTACTGATGCTTGCCAACTACTATTTACATTTATTATTCCCCCAGAATCGTACAAGAGAAACAATCCGCATAGATCTGGCAAAATAAAGGGATGGAGAGCGCCACCCACCATCCCAGTACAAGCATTAGGTATCGCTTCTGTCCTCGATCCTACTCGATCGCGGTCGATCGCCACTGCACGGGATCGACAGAGACAGCATTAACGTATAAACCCCAGTGTAAATGCGGCCCAGTCGAAGATCCCGTCGAACCGATCGCGCCAAGCTGGTCGCCAGCAGCGAGCATCTGCCCCTCTTCGACTGAGATTTTGCTCAAGTGCATGAAAATACTAGTCAATCCTTGACCGTGATCGACACCGACAACGTTACCATGAACGCGGAAACCTTTTTTTTCATAACCGACTAATACCACTTTTCCCGCCGCTGGAGCCACGACTGGCGATCCTAATCCCCCAGCGTAGTCCAAGCCGCGATGGTAATAATCTTTGGCAAATTCGCCATTATAGTAGCGCTTGACGCCATAGGGCGAGCTAGTTTTCCCCTGATTGGGAGCGATAAATTTCCCATCCCAGTATTTAACCGAACTGACAGTAGCTTTTAAAGCGGCTACTTGCTTGAGTTCTAGTGCCGTCGCTTCGATACCAGCTTTGCCAGGAGCGAAGTTAATCCGCTGGATGGGGAATTTGCGATCGGCAACAGGGATTTTGACGATCGTGCTGCCAGTATTGTTGGCGATCGTCACCTCGCGCGTACCGGGTTTTTCCAATGGGGTAGTCGGAATCATCGCCCGAAAGCGGTCTTTGCCCACACCGAACACTGGATAAGTTTTACTGCCGAGTTTGACGGTGGGAACTGCGGCTTTGGTGGTAGTAGTGGGAGTCTGGGCACTGATATCTATGACTAATGTCTCACCCAAGCGAGGACTGGTGGGGCTAACTTTGGTACCACTAGGCGCGCCATTAGCGCCGACAGCCGACCATAAGACGATCGCTAGGGTAAAGGCGCTTAGGAGTATCGATCGCCAGTTGTACGGCGATCTAGCTAGTTGCTGTAGAAATGGTAGATGCGATGTGGTGATTTTCATAATTCTAATACGATAACTTAGCAGGGCGGTTCGATCGGGTTAGCTCAGATCTAGGGTACTTACTAATCCTCCAGCCCTCACCCCCAACCCCTCTCCCAAGCTTGGGAGAGGGGAGCTAGAGCCGGAGGCGAAAGCGGGGTGAGGGCTGGTCGGAGTGCCCCTTGTGAGTCTCTGGATCTACTCTGTCCATATTTGACGATCGAGCCTTTGAGCTTCTCTGCGCTAAAAGGCGCAAGACTCTCAAATCTAAAATTTCTGACTAGATCTTCAAGTACCCAAAATCGCGCTGCCTGTTCCCATAGATTGGCAAAACTCGGTATCCTAGAAGTTAACTTACATTAAGTTAATTTAAAAAATTTTATAATCATCAAAATCTAGTGTTAGAAGATTTTCGGCTGATCGTAGATTTGGTATGCGTACTGGCGGCTGCTGCTGCGGGGGGGATACTGGCAGGACTAGCCAAACAGCCTGCTTTACTAGGTTATATCGTGGGTGGGGCGATCGTCGGCCCGACGGGATTGGGATTGATTAAAGAGTTAATCCAAGTCGAGACTCTAGCACAATTTGGGGCGGCTTTTTTGCTATTTGCCCTGGGTGTAGAGTTTTCATTTTCCGAGCTGCGGAAAGTCCAGAAAATCAGTCTCGGTGGTGGTGGCTTACAGATTCTGCTGACGATCTTAGTCACTACCGTCATTTCGGTGAGTGTGGGCTGGGTAGCAACACCCCAACAGGGAGTCTTTTTGGGGGCGATTTTGTCCTTGTCTTCAACGGCAGTAGTCCTCAAATCGCTGATGGAATCCAATGAGACAGCCACGCCGCACGGACAGGTAATGCTGGGGATATTGGTAGTTCAGGATTTAGCTTTGGGATTGATGTTGGCAGTATTACCCGCACTCGATCGACCGCCAGCCGAAATCGGCATTGCCGTACTTCAGGCGGCACTGAAAATCGGTTTATTTGCGCTCGGGGCAACGATTATCGGGATTTGGGTCGTGCCTCGGTTTTTAAGATTACTGGCGAGTACGGAGAGTCGCGAATTATTTTTGCTCGGCATCGTCGCCATGTGTTTGGGGATTGCCTTAGTGACTGCCTATTTGGGACTGTCCATCGAAATGGGGGCGTTCGTCGCTGGTTTGATGATTTCGGAGGTGGAGTATGCCGATCAGACTTTAGCCTACGTGGAGCCGCTGCGAGACATCTTTGCGGCGCTATTCTTTGCGGCGATTGGGATGCTGATCGATCCTTTCTTCTTGTGGGAAAATTTGGATCTGATTTTGGGCTTGGTTTCGATCGTCTTTATCGGCAAGTTTGCGATTATTACGCCACTAGTTAAGCTGTTTGGTTATCCGCTCCAAACGGCGCTGATTGCTGGCTTGGGACTAGCCCAAATTGGAGAATTTTCCTTCGTCCTCGCGAGTGAAGGGCGCAGTCTGGGTTTGGTATCGCGGCGAGTATATTTATTGCTGTTGGGAACGACGGCGCTAACTTTAGTAGTCACCCCATTTATCCTCAGATTGATTCCCAGCCTGTTTAATTGGATCGAGACCGTCCCAGCACTCGATCGCTGGTTTCAGCCGGGAGAACCGCCGCTAGAGGTCACAGAACACGTACCGCTAGAGCCGCCGATCGTCATTTGTGGTTTTGGACGGACGGGACAGAATTTGGCAACCATCCTCGCCGAGCAAAATGTCCCGGTTGTCGTAGTCGATCAATCAGAAGCGGCAATTCAACAATTACGCGATCGAGGAATTCCGTATATTTACGGTAATGCTGTCAGTATCCCCGTCCTGACGAGAGCCGGACTCGATCGAGCGCGGGCGATGGTAATTGCTCTCCCCGATGCGATGAGTACGCGGTTGTGTCTCAAACACGCGCTGGAGATTTCGCCCGCACTCGATATCGTCGTCCGGGCAAATCAATATCAGGATATCGAACTACTCTACCAATTAGGCGGTAGTGAAGTCGTGCAGCCAGAATTTGAAGCCAGCTTGGAAATGGCAACTCACCTACTCGTCAAAATCGGCTTACCGACGATCCAGATCCAACGACAGGTGAAAACCATTCGCAATTCTCACTATTTAGAATTGCGTCCGGAAGGAAGCATCGATCGAGTATCCCAAGATATCCGCGCGGCTACCCTGGGGATGAATCGCCGCTGGCATCGATTGTCGATGACTTCGCCACTGTTGGGGAACTCGATCGCGAGTGCGAAAATTCGTCCCCTAACAGGTGCGACGATCGTCGCAATTCAGCGGGAAAATGGGACGCAGATCGATTACCCCAACGGCGGTACCGCCTTCCAAATGGGTGATAGTTGCCTGGTGGTTGGTTCGGTTGAAGAACAAAATATGTTCGAGCAAGTGACACGGGGCGAAATTGATATCCCGATGCTACCACTGTCGATGCTCGAAGCGATTGCCGAAGCGATCGGCGATCGGGAGGTTAGTTGACAATTCGCCGCTACTGAGGTTGAATATACGCGATCGCCTGACGATAAATCAAGGTCTTGCGATCGTTCCCGTCGGTAAAAAATAAGCAATCGGGATCTTGCCAGATAATTCTGCCGACAAAGGTGTCACCAGTCAATAATTTAATCAACACCTCAATTTTGTCTTTAACTAAGCCTTGGGTTTGGCGAGTACTGGGTAAATTAATATCGAGTTCGGACATATGCTGATTGTGGTAGAAGATTGTTGAAATTATGGCTGTCACAGATGTGCCGCTAAATATTTGAGCCGTCGGCTAGTGGCGGCGAATCTCGGATCCAAATTTTTGATGTTGTCTCTATTAGTATGCCCACCGACTACCGACATTTTCGCAACTAGTTATGAATCGAACCAATCGAGCCGGACAAAGGTAATTATTGCGTTCGATCGCCATTGACAGGTACCTGCTAATGTAAATACATTCTCACTGTCAGCGTTCTAACTCGATCGTCCACAGTTGGAAACAGGCTCGATCGTCCAGAGCGCCTGATGATGCTCAGTTCCCATCTTTAAAATCGCCGCGATCGTGCCAACAGCAGAAATTCTCAATCTCTTCAAACAGACTACCGCAGATTTACTCTGGTCGAGTGAGTCGGACTATCCATTTGAAATTGTCACTTGGGAACGCGGCGTTGACATCACACCTCCAGCGCTATTTAGCAAGCTCGCACCGGATCTCTCGATCGAGCAAATAACTCTCGCCGATCTGTTTACACCCGTGCTGGCGGTGGAAGACTGGTATGAAGCGGCTGAATTGGCGCAAGTGCAGCGCTATACTGAGTTACACCACGCGATCGAGACTAATCTCACTGATGTAGCAGTTTTCCGCGTTGGCGAAGTTGAAATCGCCATCTACATAGTTGGCAAAACTCCCGATCTCGATGTGGTGGGATTGAAGACTCATGTGGTAGAGACTTAAATTAATTAATAATTAATAATTATTAATTGGATTGCTAAGTGCCATTTAATCGTAGTGGAGCTAGGGATCTACATAGCAATTTTTACAGTATTCGGGTAAATCGTGGTTGATAATTTGCTCTCGGAGTTCTTGATAGGCTGATGAATTCCAAATCTCTTTGAAATCTTGCTCGAAGACATTACCCATTTTCACGACATCCGAGTCCGCAACGACACAGCAAGGTACCACGTCCCCATTGGCGGCAATAAAGGCACTCTTCCACGCCCATGCACAGGGTTTGTCGCGACAAAAGCGACTGTATTCGTTGACAATTAGGTCGATGCCTGCATCGGTTGCTGTGGCTTTGGCGGTGGCTAATTGAGAGGCAAAAGTGTCTGATGCTGTGGTTACTTGAATATCATTAGTATGGGACTCCATATCTTCTTTACCCCAGCTCGTGAGATAAGGTTGAATAGCAATGAAATCGAGTCCGAGTTTCTTGGCTAGTTGAATAATTTGCGGCAACTCATGGACATTTTTTTGAGTTACTACCGTCCACGCGGAGACTAGCAGATTGCTCCCAGATCTACGCTTGCTCATTAGCATCTGAATATTTTCAACAATCTGGTTGAAACGGCTACCCGGACGCATCTGCGTAAAAGTTCCCGCAGTCGCACCATCGATACTGTAAGTAATATGAGTACGATCGAGTTGCGCTAATTGATTAGCCTTAATCGGATCGCTGATACTGCCATTGGTATGAAAGTGCATCCGGACGCCCTGCTGTTCGCCAGCTTGGAGCATCGGAATCAATTGCTTGTTAAGCAAGGGTTCGCCCATCCCTTGCAGCTTAACTTTCATCAAGTTAGGGATTTGTTTGAGGACTTTGACGAAAATTTCGCTATTAAAATAAGCTGGTTTTTTATCCCAATAAGTTACTTGACAGTGCGTACATTTAAAATTGCAGGTATTATTCGGCTCGATATCGATCGCGACTGGTAGAAAGGGAACTTTTTTCCATCTCAGGGCATAAGCTACTCTCGTCCCCGCCCAGTCTATGCCGCTGCGAGGATTGCGAATAACATCTTTGATAAAATATTTAACTTCATTTCCTAACACGATTACTTCCTCTCTTAACTTACGGTGTCTCGAAAACTATTAGCCTCCAATTTTCATACCTACTATTAAGTATTCAATTGGCGCACATTGTTCGATACATCTGAAATTTTCAGTGTATGGGTGATGATTTCAAAACAATGTAACATACATTATGAAATCGTGCTAGGCAGAGCTAAAGAACTTAATACTCGCTCGATAACATCACTACTAGATTGACTACCGATCGCCCATAATTAGCTAGATGACGACATTTATTACCTAGCTCGATCGCCAAAAAAGATTGTATTAATTTAGGCTCAAATCTAATTTTGACTGAGCGGCTTTGAGTGCAGCTTGAGGCGAACTTTTATTTAACAAAACTGATTCGATCGCGCTGCCGAGCTGTTCGGAAATCTGACTGTATCCAGGCTCGATCGGTCGCGATCTGGCATCCCGAGCTTGGTCTAAAAATACTTGAGCCGCAGGTATTTTACTTACATAATCGCGATAGCTAGATTCGGTGCGAGATTTAAGATTGACAGGTAAATAACCCGTCCCTAATGCCCACTGAGTTTGGAAATTTTGACTCAAAACATATTCCATAAATTCCCAAGCGGCTTGCTGATGATGGAGATTGTTTTTCATCATAAATAAACTTTCACCGCCCATACTTGTTGCCGATCGAGTGCCAGCCGGAATCGGCATCACCGCATAATCAGTTACTTTCATTCCGGCTAATTGTCCGAATGTCCACGGGCCAGTTAACTGCATGGCAACTTTACCCGTGAGGAAATTATCGAGTTCGTAACCGCGTTCTGGCGAGGATAAAATCGCACTACCATCTTGAAGGAGATCTTGCCATAATTGCAGGGCGGCGATCGAGCCGGGATTGTCGATCGTGGTGGTTTTACCAAATTTCAATTCGCCTCCGCCACTCCACATAAATGGTAGCCAGGTAAAGACAGTCCATTCACCCCTACCTAATGGTAAAATCATTCCATGTTTATCGATTTTACCATCGCCATCAGTATCGCGAGTCAGTTGTTTGGCAGTAGCTTTTAATTCCGACCAATTAGTCGGGATATTCTCGATTCCAGCCGCTGCAAATAAACTCGGGCGATAAAATATGCCAATATTATTCGTGCCAAAGGGAATCGACCACAAATGATTTTCAAACTGCATCGAACCCAGTAAAGCCGGATCGATATCCTTGGTAATAGCCGATTGTTGCCACCATTTATCTAACGGCTCGATCGCATCGAGATCGACCAATTGTCCGGTTAACATCGGCCCAAACCAGAATAAATCCGGCTTGGCATCACCGACGATCGCCGCGAGAATTTTGGGTAATTGACGATCGGATTGACCGACATACAGCGACTCCACTGCGATATTTGGATGGTCGCGATTGAACTTATCGACTAACTTTTGAAAAACATCGCGATTGGGAGGGGGATTGATGCCATGCCATAAAGTCAAATGTGTCACCCCATTAACATCGAGCTGTGTAGGCGTACATCCCGCGATAATTACGAGTAAAATTAGAGCAATCGAAATTCCAACTTTAGTAGCTAATCGATTCATATGTCAGGTCATAGTAAATGGGCAACAATCAAGCGACAGAAAGCACGAGTTGATGCTGTGCGCGGGAAAACATTTACCCAACTATCACGCGCGATTATCGTTGCCACTCGCAATGGAATTCCCGATCCCGACGGTAACTTCCAACTGCGAACGGCGATCGAAAAAGCTAAAGCCGCAGGTATTCCCAACGATAACATCGATCGGGCGATCGCCAAGGGTGCCGGGACGCTCGACAATAGTGCCCAACTCGAAGAAATCCGCTATGAAGGCTATGGCGCTGGCGGTGTCGCCATCATCGTCGAAGCACTGACAGACAATCGCAATCGCACGGCGGCGGATCTGAGATCGGCATTCGTCAAGCGGGGCGGTAATCTGGGAGAAATGGGCTGTGTGGGGTGGATGTTCGACCTCAAGGGCGTTTGTACGATCGTCGGGAGTGTCGATGAGGATGAGCTATTGGAAGCCTCTCTAGTGGGTGGTGCGGATGTATATGAGTTGCTCGATGATGATGAGCAGCCGGGAGCAGAAGTCTTTACGACGACGACAAATCTCGAACATCTCAACACGACGCTGTGCGCACAGGGTTTCAAAGTTAGTGATGCGGAGTTGCGGTGGATTCCACAAACGACAGTGCTAGTGGACGATCCAGAGCAGAGTAGGCAGCTACTCAAACTAATCGAGGTGCTGGAAGCTTTGGATGACGTTCAAGCTGTGACGGCTAATTTCGATCTAGCTGATGAACTTTTGTGAAATACCCCACCTGCTAGGATTGAGGCTGCTACCGATCGCGTTTTATTTGCCCTGTCTCTGAGCTAGATTTTTTAATCTATGCTGCTGCTGTCGATCGCCAGATAGCAACCCCCATGCACCGAGTTCGGTTTCAAGAGTACAGGGGCGAATTTCAGTGTGATATCCTGAACGAGGATATCTCTCGATCCTAGCCCGCTAGCTAACCTCGTCAGCGTTGAGGGCGGGCTGTCTGGAGCGATCGCTCTGAAGTTAAGACGCGATCGCGTCTCTAACAGGTAGTGCAGGTTTCAACAAGATGCTGATTTGGACTCTTGGAGTTGCGTCAGTCCACTTGGAGACAAGCCATTTTGAAACAAGGTGCTGCCACTCATGATATTGAAGCGTTTATTTGTTAATACTAATGCTGCCGCCGTCAAGCATTTGCGGGGATTATTTAGGGCAAATATCTTACTGCCCATAGCTGGATTTGTCGGGACGATCGCGGTGTGGTGGCTGATTGCCCTCTCCCGGCAGGAAATGATGCCAACGCCGCCAGAGGCACTGCTGAAGAATTTAGATTTTATTTTACATCCGTTCTACGATCGCGGCCCGGGAAATATTGGGCTGGGATGGCTACTTTTGGCTAGTTTGCGACGAGTTTGCATTGGGTTTGTGCTGGGGGCTGTAGTCGCAATTCCGGTGGGAATTTGGATTGGCTTATCGCGTTATGCTTGGCTCGCCATAAATCCCCTGATTCAGCTCTTCAAGCCTGTTTCTCCCCTGGTATGGCTGCCGATCGCGCTAGCGATTTTTAATGCAGCGGAACCGTCAGCAATTTTCGTGATTTTTATTACCTCGCTGTGGTCTACGATCATTAATACTGCCGAAGGTGTCCGCAACGTTCCTAAAGAGTACTTAGAAGTAGCACAGGTCTTAGAAATGCCCCGCTGGAAACAACTGGTCAAGATCGTGCTGCCTGCCAGTTTACCTTACATCTTCACAGGCTTACGCATTAGCATGGGCATTGCTTGGCTAGTGATCGTGGCGGTGGAAATGCTCACAGGGGGCGTGGGGATTGGCTTTTTTGTCTGGGATGAGTGGAACCGCCTGAACGTGAGTTCGGTGTTTTTAGCGGTGTTTGTAATTGGGTTAACAGGTCTGATTCTGGATTACGCCCTTGCGAAATTACAAACAATATTTACGCGCCGCCCTTTGCGCTCTTAAGCTTTGGAGACTTATATGGATACACGGCGGACAAGACGAGCCTTCCTGCAAGGGATCGGTACTGCTTCAGCGATCGCCTTTGCTAGCTGTAGTCAACAACTCACTCGCAACCCAGCGGGGGTGCCAGCAGCAGCCCTTGCTGTGCAGCCAATTATCGACCCTGCCAGCCTAGAGAAGCCTAACCTGACGATCGGCTACGTTCCCGTTAACGACTGCGCTCCGTTCGCCGTTGCTTGGGAAAAAGGCTTTTTTCGCAAATATGGCTTAAACGTCACGCTCAGTCGAGAAGCCAGTTGGGGCAATTCTCGCGACGGCATCATCTTCGGGCGTTTAGATGCCTCACCCGTGGTCTCTGGCGCAGTCACTAATGCCCGCATGGGTGCAGAAGGCGCAAAATATTTTCCCCTCTGTGCGGCGATGACGATTCATCGCCACGGCAATGCCCTGACGATGAATCGCCAACTCTGGGAGAGTGGGATTAGACCTTGGCACAACTATGGTGGCGATCTGGAGGCGTTTGGTCGCGATCTCCGCAAATATTGGCAAAATTCTCCCGCTGAAGATCGCGTGTGGGCAGTGGTTCAGAGTTCGGCAATTTACGAGTACTTTATCCGCTACTTGCTGGCGGCAGTGGGCATTGACTCACTGCGTCAACTGCGGCTGATTATTACGCCACCGCCACAAATGGTGAGTAATACCCGCATCGGAGCGATGGAAGCATACATGGTGGCCGAACCGTGGAATACCCGCGCTATTTCGGGGAATGAAGGGATTGGCTTTACCTTTATTCAAGGGCGAGAAATCTGGCAGGGACACCCCGACCGCCTCCTCGCCGTGCGTGAATCCTTCATTGAGGACTATCCGAAGACCTATCGATCGTTAGTCAAAGCGACGATCGAAGCCTGTCAATATTGCGGCAACCCTGCCAATCGGGAAGAGGTCGCCCAGATTATTTCCCAACGCTCTTTTACTGGCGCAAGTACTAGATATACTCGCCCGGGAATTGTGGGCAACTTCAACTACGGCGGATTTGACGATCGACCCCGCATCACCAATAGCCCAGAGACAACCCTGTTCTACGATCTGCCCAGTGCGACGATTTCCCACGACCACTCCACCTTCCTGTGGCAGTCGCAAAGCCTCTGGCTGATGACCCAGGCAGCTCGCTGGGGGCAGGTCGCCGAATTTCCCAAAAACGCGGACAAAATCGCCCGTCAAGCCTGGAAAACGGACTTGTATCGAGAAATTGCCGCCGAGATGGGCATTCAATGTCCGGCAGAAGATTATAAGGTCGAGCCAAGCACTGCTTTTATCGATGGCAAATCCTTCGATCCGAGCGATCCAGTTGCCTACCTCAACAGCTTTGAAATTCGCGCCAACGCCCCCCAATCCTTTTTCTTTGCCTAAATCGGTCAATCTTTGAACCCAAGAGCAGTTAATGATGTCCTCAATCCAGTCGATCGACCCCAATCACGCTTATCCAGCTAACACTGAGTCTTTTCTGACGATCGAAAATGTCGTCAAGGTATATCCAAAACCCGATGGCAGTCCGTTTGTCGTGCTCAATGGCATTAATATGACGATCGGTTCGCAAGAATATGTCTCGGTCATCGGTCACTCCGGTTGTGGCAAATCTACCCTGATCCGCATTGTGGCAGGGCTAGAACCAGCCACATCGGGTTTAGTCACTCTAGAGGGTAAAGCAATTCGCAAACCCGGCGCAGAGCGGATGATGGTGTTTCAAGGCTATGCCTTATTGCCTTGGCTCACCGTCCGCGAAAACATCCGCATGGCAGTAGATGAAGTGTACAAAACTGCCAGTCCAGCCGACAAGATTTCGATCGTGAATCAGCACATCGAGATGGTGAAGCTCACGGCTGCTGCCGAAAAATATCCCGACGAACTTTCGGGTGGCATGAAGCAGCGGGTAGGAGTAGCCCGCGCCCTAGCCACTCGTCCGAAAATGCTCCTCCTGGACGAACCCTTTGGGGCACTAGATGCCTTGACTCGCCCTAAATTGCAACAGGATGTCCTGGAAATTTGGGGACAGCATCCTCAAGCAGTGATGATGATTACCCATGATGTAGATGAAGCAATCTTTATGTCCGATCGAGTAGTGATGATGACCAATGGCCCTGGTGCCGCGATCGGTCAAATTCTAAACATTCCGCTGCCCCGTCCGCGCGATCGCCACGAACTGCGAGCATCCAAAGACTATTATGAACTCCAGCATCAGGCTTTAGATTTTCTGGAGCGATATCAGTAAACCTAGGTGTTAGGCTTTAGGCTTTAGGGTATGAAACTCACGACCGGGAAGTCACCTCAAATCGGCACCGCTCTCCTTTTTCACCACCAACTGAGTAATCGGATTGAGCGGTTTCCAACCCAAAAAGCCCCCAATAGTCTGCGTCCGTTGAATGGCAATCCGCGTTAGTTCGCCCCCAACTTGCTGCTGCCACTGTAACAACTGTAGCTCACTCTCGATCGTCACCGCATTAGCGACCAATCTACCACCCGATCGCAATGCCGTCCAGCAGGTATCGAGTAAGCCCGGAACTGTTACGCCACCACCGATAAAAATGGCATCGGGCGTCGCTAAATCTGCCAAGGCGGCGGGCGCTGTGCCCTGGACGAGTTGGAGGTGCGGCGTACCTAGTGCTGACATATTATCGGCAATAAATTGCAACCGCTGAGCGTGTTGCTCGATCGCGATCGCCTGACAGCGGGGATGACTTCGCAGCCACTCGATCCCGATCGATCCACACCCCGCACCCACATCCCACAATAATTCTCCAGGCAGCGGTGCGAGTGCGGCAAGGGTTATCGCCCGGACTTCGCGTTTTGTCAGTTGTCCGTCATGGTGATAGGCACTCTCAGGCAGCCCTGGCAGGCGATTTAAGGGGGTGCGATCGGCATCGATGCGGCATTCGATCGCGATGATATTCAGGGCGGCTACGTCCGTTTTCGGCCAAGATCTGGCGATGTCCGAAATTATCCGTTCGCGTCCGCCGAGATGTTCTAAAACTGTCAGCCGACTATCGCCATAACCGCGCTGTGTCAATAAATCAGCAACGATTTGAGGAGTCTCGGCACCCGCGCTCAAGGTTAATAACTTCGCATTCGGCGCGAGCATCGCTGCTAAAAAATCGGGCGAGCGTCCGCATAAACTCAGGGTTTCTACTGCCGTCAACGACCAGCCCAACCGCGCACAAGCAAGGCTAAACGTCGATGGCGCGGGGATAATCGTCATCTGGGCGATCGAGACATATCGCAGCAGCGTTACCCCGATCCCATAGCAGAGCGGATCGCCGCTAGCCAGGATACAGACTGGGGTACCTCGATATTTGAGCAATGTGGCGATCGAGTTTTCAATCGGCGATGTCCACTCCATTTGCGCCGAATGCGTTTCCGCTAACATGGCGAGATGACGTTTGCCGCCGACAACTAACGTGGCTCGATCGACAAATCCCCGTGCCAATTGGCTCAAATCTGCTAACCCCGCTTCACCAATGCCAATAATCGATAACCATTTCTCGATCGCCAATTTTCACTTCCTAGCTTAAATCGCTCGTGCCGATCGCTCCCATCTGGCATTAAATTAAACATCAACAATGTGGCATTGCTGATTTAAGGTATGATTTGCTCTTCAGTCCCGCCCTCGCCTTCGGCTCTGGATCCCCTCTCCCAAGCTTGGGAGAGGGGTTGGGGGTGAGGGCAAAATCTATGCTTCATACTTCAATTCAGCAACACCAACAATATTTAAATTAGCACGTACCTCCTCGATCGGCTTTTCCCATAAAGCGTCCCAATCTACCCCAAATAAAGAGCGAGCTGTTTTGCCCATCGTCCAGCCGTTGGTAATTGCTTCCATGTAGCTCGTCGCCGCGTCGAGATCGTAAAGTAACGACTTGAGCAGGTTTTTAGTTAGTAACGCCAGCCAAAATTTGGATACCTCTAGCTGAGCGACATAAAATGCTTCGAGCTGAATTTCGCCGTAGATATCCGTCTTACTTCCAGTAACAGTGTGCCAGAGATCGTGAGTCTCGGTAATATGCGTGCCCAAAAACTGTCGCTCGGTTGCGGCTGGTGGTGACTGTAATGGTTTGAGGTGGTTGTCGAGCATGTGTGCGGCATAGCAATATCCCAAGGTATTGGTTGGTAACTGCTGGAGTTTTGCCAGATCGATCGGTGCCAATGGCGTCCGACTTGCAAACGCTTTTTTTGCCTGTGGATGGAGTGATAGTCGCTCGATCGTTAAGTCTACACTTTCAGGATCGCTGCTAGCGAAAGCCAAATGTTCGATCGCCCCAAAATCACCATCGCCAGTTTCTACCATCCCTAAGACACTGGCTAACAGTAATTGTGGTGAGTGTGATGTTGAATGGATGTCGGACATAGCCAAAAATTTCCTAGCGATATTATTTGGGAGCTACCGCTTTATAGTGATACTCGACCGCGATACATATTATATCAACTCGCTGCTGCCATCGATCGCAATCGCCGTATTAATTCAGACAATTACTGCGATATTTTAGCCCGAAAATTTCAAGATTGACAGTGTATCTACAGCACAAACGATCGGCGAAACACTCACTCTATATCCTTTGGACGATGTATTTTCTGACTCGATCGGGGATCTTGTTTACTGTGCGCATACATACTATATTTTAAATCTAAGTAAGCATGGCTAATTTGTTAGAAACCGCTGCTAAATCTGGCGACTTTAAAATATTGCTAAAAGCAATTCAGGCAACAGAACTAGAAGATACGCTCGATAGTGAAGGTTCGTTTACAATCGTCGCACCCACGGATGCCGCTTTTGAGAAGTTGCCATCAGCAGATCGCAGTGCCTTATTTGAAAATATCCCCAAACTCAAACGCATCGTGCTGTATCACGTCGTCATGGGCAATGTCCAAGCTGAGGATTTGGCAGAGATCGATGAAGCACCGACAATGGAAGGCTCGATTCTGGCCATCAAGCGAGCGAACGGCAAGATACATATCAATGATGCCTTGGTAAATCAAACCGATATCCTCGCTGATAATGGCGTCATTCATACGATCGATACAGTACTAATGCCAGCTATCCTCGAACACGAGTACGATTGAGGGCGTTGCTGGATCGAAGTATGAAACTGCTAGTGATAAGGTTGGTAGTTGGGAGCGAAAAGTGCGGTCTTGGTGTTTCCCCAAGTAGAGCACCTTTTCAAGACAGTTGGGAGTTGGGAGGAGAGAGGAATCAGTTTGTACAGAAAAGATCCAAAGTCATACCCTAATTCAGCAACGTCCGATTGAGACAGATTGACAGTTTAGTCACCCAGTCTCCCCCTCTCCCCATCTCCCATCTCCCATCTCCCATCCCAAAAGGTTGAATCGATCGAGCATTTACCCGATTATAGATAGGGCAGATCTCGATCGTTTTCAAGGTAATAATTTTTATGTCCAGCCCTTATACAGTTGCGCTGATCGTCCCTACTGGCATCGGTGCCGCAATGGGTGGGTATGCTGGGGATGCGCTGCCGATCGCCAGAGCAGTGGCGGCGAGTTGCGATCGACTGATAACCCATCCGAATGTGATGAATGGGGCACAATTGTATTGGAGTATGCCCAATGCGTTGTATGTCGAGGGTTACGCCCTCGATAAGTTTGCGGCAGGTAGCTGGGGGTTGCAACCAGTAAGGCGCAATCGAATCGGCATCGTGTTCGATCGCGGCATCTCGGAGGATTTGCGCGTCCGCCATCTCCAAGCCGCCGATGCCGCTAGAGCCACGCTAGGATTGGATTTAACCGACTATGTAGTCACGGATATGCCCTTAGAGGTAAAGCTGCGTACGGCGTCTTCTGGAGCCTCCTGGGGGACGATCGAGCAGCCAGACAGCCTGTTGCGAGCGGTGGATAAATCGATTAATGTCGCAGGTGCAGAGGCGATCGCTGTTATCGCCCGCTTTCCTGACGATCTTGGGGGGACGATCTTACACGATTATCGACATGGCACGGGGGTAGATCCCTTAGCTGGAGCGGAAGCCGTCATCAGCCACACGATCGTCCGCACTTTTAAAGTACCTTGCGCTCATGCCCCGGCGCTGTCCCCACTCCCGATCGATCCAGAGATTTCACCACGCTCGGCGGCGGAAGAGTTGGGCTATACTTTTCTCCCCTGCGTATTAGTCGGATTGAGCCGCGCCCCCCAATTTGTAACTAAACCACACTCAGAGCAGGGTATTTGGCACGATGAAGTCGATGCGGTAATTATCCCCGCATCTGCCTGTGGGGGTAGTGGACTAATTAGTTTTGCCAATTCGACCAAAGCTAAAATTATCACAGTGGCGGAAAATCACACGCGGATGGCTGTACCGCCTGAAGCGATCGGGATTCGAGCCATTGCGGTAAGATCGTACTTAGAAGCAATTGGTGTAATTACAATCGATCGCGCCGGGATGAGCCTCGATACTTTCTACCCCCAAATCGATCGACTCCAAGAATGTTGAATTAATTAATAATTAATAATTAATTATTAATTAGGTTTTTAGGATGGAGATTTAACCCTCCTGTTCTCGTTAATTTAACTAAAATCACCTCTTCCACCTTACCTTTTACCTCTTACCTCTTACCTCTTACCTCTTACCTCTTACCCCTACCCTCTACCCTCTACCCTCTAAAAGATGAGTAACTCGCACAATCCTGAAATCGAACCGCTATCGCGAATGCAAATTCTGATCGCGATGGCGGTGACTGCGATAATTTTATTTGGAGTAGCTAGGCTGTGGCTGTACTTGGGCGATCTTCAGTTACGTCCGCTGTCGGTGACAGTTAGCGATGTGGGTTTTGGTTTAGCTCTAGGGTTGGGATTGACTGGTTTGAGCGCGATCGTGTACGCGGCGTGGGCGGCTTATCGCGAAAGTGCCGATCTTTATCTAGCAATGGTGCTCAAACCGCTCGCGCTCCCCGATACGATTTGGTTGGGGTTGTTGCCGGGATTGAGTGAAGAGTTGTTATTTCGCGGTGTGATGTTACCTGCGATCGGCTTAGATCCGATCGGGATCGTGTTATCGTCTCTGTGCTTTGGAGTATTGCACATGACCAATGTTCAACAATGGCCGTATGCAGTTTGGGCAACGCTAGTCGGCATGTTATTGGCATATACAATGGTCGAAACTGGTAACTTGTTCATTCCGATCGTGGCACACATGACTACCAATTTTATTTCAGCGGTGACTTGGAAAATCCAGCAGCCCAAACTAAAGTCTCGATCGTAATTACTCATATCTTGCATCAAAACAAAATTACTAGTGTTTTAGTGGATAGTGGATAGTGAATAGTGAATAGTGGATAGTGAATAGTGAATAGTGAATAGTACGGTTTTGACGCGCTTGCTTGGAGCAAGATGTGAGTAACTAAATTTCCTCTATTACCGATGACAATGTGATGTCTATCTTTAGAGCGATAAACTTGATTTGCTCTAAAGATATCGTGTTTAGTAAGCATTAAGCATCTAATTATTTTGGGTGGTTACGATTGCTAAAAAGTCACCACCCGTTATAGCTTCAACTCCATTTTTAGACGATCGCTAAGCTCATGCTGGCGATCGTCTGTGTTATCCAACCTTTAGTATTTATTCAACCATGAAATCTCTTCGTTTCAGTTATATATTCTTAGCTACCGTCGGTATGTTTGGTGCGGTAAACTTAACTGCTATGCTGCCAACGGTGGCTCAAAATAGCCCATCCACACCCGATAGTCAGTTGCCCCCTGTCAGCCCGACATCGCCCAATAGTCCGACG
>NZ_JANMZA010000188.1:0-11834 GCF_031382685.1 Chamaesiphon sp. OTE_8_metabat_110
ACTTTTACCAATCTAATTGGCAATGCAATTAAGTTTTCACCCAGAGGCAGTACTATTTGGTTTACGGCGAGTAAACAAGCTGGTCAAATGTTATTTCAAGTTCGCGACAGGGGGCGGGGAATTCCACCTGATAAATTAGCAACTATTTTTGAAAGATTTCAACAGGTAGATGCTTCTGATGCTCGCAGCGGTGAAGGGACTGGCCTAGGTTTAGCAATCTGTCGCAGTATCATCGAGCAACATGGCGGTCATATCTGGGTCGAGAGTGTTTTAGGTGAGGGCAGCACGTTTTCGTTCATTTTACCGCGCTCTCCTTCAGCTCAAGATAGCAATCCCCACAGCGGTTTGAGCGGCACTCCCGCTTGGGTTGGCTATGTGCCTCACGATCGGGTTTAGTAGGAAGGCTTTAGGCTTTAGGGGGAACTAGAGAGGCACTTCAGCCGCCGCTGGTGGCTCTTAATTGCCGTAAATGCACGATTAGGGCTTGCAACCCTAACTGATAACTATGCGCCCCAAAACCACTAATCTGACCGATAACGATCGCCGCTAGATATGAATGGTGCCGAAATTCTTCGCGCTTGTAAATATTACTTAGATGTACTTCCACTGTCGGCATCTGCACCGCTGAAATCGCATCCCGAATAGCAATACTAGTGTGCGTATATGCTCCAGCATTAATCACAATGCCGTCGTAGCGATCGTGAGCCTCATGAATCGCATCTACCAGCGTACCTTCATGGTTGGATTGGAGCGACGAGATCGTCGTGTCTAGAGAGTTACCCAACTCTACCAACTGGGCATCGATCTGAGCCAATGTCGATGCACCATAAATTCCTGGCTCTCGCAACCCTAACAAGTTAAGATTTGGCCCATGCAGGATTAGTATGCTCAGATCCCCAGCACGATCGGTCATCATCTGCTAATTTTAGATCCCGACTATCGCGATCTCCGCATTCTGTCATCGACAGGGATGGGAATCAATTCAGGTTCTGGCTGCATTTCTGGGCCGAGGATCGCTTCGATCAGTTTGCCTGCCCAGTGCTTCAACTTTTCGAGCACTCTTTCGATATAATCCATCAGATAGCTTACTCCAAGAACGATGTAGCCCATCTCCCGAGATCTACTAACCAACTTGAGAGCGGTTGAGTACGATCGTTTTTCGGTTTAGGTCTCTTACTGTTACCTATTGTAAAGGTAAATCTCAGGAAGATGTGCGGTCGGTTCGAGTCGCGATCGGCAAAATTTTGACTCGATCGCGGCTCGCAAGTCAGTCAGGGTATGCTTTAGAGCCAGATTTATCTCCCTATTTGCGAATTTATTAAGTAAATATTAAGATCGCTACTTTCACTTTTTTCAGAGGATAATTTTTTGGTATCTAAGGCTACAGTCCCCGCTAGGGTTGAGTTTTTGCTGGGAAAATATATACCAAGCCAGATATGAGAGTCAAAGCCACCGCTACCCAAAAAGCTACTAATCCATAAAAATGCCAATTCTCGATCCGCCACGGTAGCGGTGCTGAGGAAATTGGGGCGATCGCGATCGCCACAGCGACAATTTGACTGACAGTTTTGAGCTTGCCCCAGATGTTAGCACCACTAATCTGCGCTTGCCCGACGCGCCACCCAGCGATCGTCAATTCTCTCGCCAAAATCAGACAGACGCCGACTGCGGGGACTAGATGTAAATCGATCAGCACCAGTAACGGAATCAAAATTAGTAACTTATCTACCAGCGGATCGAGAATTTTGCCCAGATCGGTGACTAAATCTAACTTTCGGGCGAGATAGCCATCCAACCAGTCAGTTAGTGCCGCTACGATAAACACCCCAAACCCCAGCCACCGGATGCCGATCCGATCGCTATAAAGACAATAAACTACCACAGGCAAGCCCAGCAGTCGCGAAAGTGTGATGGAGTTTGGTAAATTCATAGTCACAAGTGGTGGAGAGAGGGTAATTTACGGGCATACTAGTGGAGTCAGCCTTCACTAGCACTACAGATACACACGACATCATATCGGCATTACCAAGCAGATCTGCGAACAATGTGAGAGTGCGATTGCCCTGAGTTTTGCAAATAAATATGTCAAGTTCTAGGAGCGAGTTTAACGACAATATCTAGATCTTAGATCTGTAGTGGAAACGCTTACAGATCGATAGTGGCATCGATCGATTAGTTCCGCAGCGATCGCTATTTGCCTAGTGCAATGGCGGCATCCGTTCCTCCTTCAGTAGATTGAAACCAATAGTATGGACAATAGACACAACAACGTTCAAACTCCAGCACAACTCTCAATCCAAGAGGCGATGGCTTCAGTGCCATTTTTGAGCGAGTTGCCAGCCGCAGCGGTTGTCCCAGTCATGGCTCACGCCGCAATTCGCACTCATCCCGCCAATCAAATGATTCTACTGGAAAATGACTGGGGTAGCTCGGTTTACTTTGTCTTAAGCGGCTGGCTCAAAATTCGGACTTACAATGCGGACGGGCGGGAAATTACGCTCAATATTGTCGGTAGGGGCGAAATCGTCGGCGAGATGGCAGCACTAGAGCAAGTTCCCCGCTCTACCGATGTTTTAAGTCTAACGCCAGCGACGATCGTCAATATCCCGGCGGAGGATTTTGTGCGGTTGCTGCATACCGAGCCGCTCGCTGGAATGCGGCTGGCGCAACTGATGGCGCGACGCTTGCGTCAAGTCAATCGCCGCCTCCGCTTGCGCGAGTCGAATAGTGCGTCGCGCGTGGCGGATACGCTGTTATTTTTGGCAGAAGGACAGGGGAAAAATGTTTCGACAGGCATGGAAATCCCCAATTTACCCCATCGAGAACTCAGTAGCATGAGCGGTTTGGCACGCGAGACAGTGACGCGGGTATTAACCAAAATGGAAACTGCCGGACTGATCGCCCGCGATCGAGATATCCTATTAATTCCCAATGTAGCGGCATTAGAAGCGAGTATTGTTTAGGAGGGGATAGGGAATAGCTAGTAGGGTGTGTTATCCCGTCAGGGTAACGCACCGCCCAAGTTAAAAGTCCCAGTAGTGGCTCGACACTAAAAATGTGGGTAAAGCGATCGTCAAACATATTACTAGGGATAGTAGCCTGTAGTGGGACGACACGACTAAAAATGTGGGTAAAGCGATCGCTCAAAATGCTACTCATTGTATTTTTCAGTAGGGTGGGCACTGCCCACCACATAGATTTCAGCCATCCTCTAGTTAATAAATAGTCACCTCTGCCTACTTGAAAATCGGCTGTTTACGGTTAAAAGTAGTCTAATTTTAAAACGTGAGAATCGATCGAATTGACTTACCCTGACGCATCAGATCGAAAGCATCATTTACCCGATCGATCGGCATAATTTCACTCACCAGATCGTCGATATTAATCTTCCCATCCATATACCAATCGACAATCTTAGGCACGTCTGTCCGCCCTTTAGCGCCGCCAAAAGCCGTACCCTTCCATACCCGCCCCGTTACCAATTGAAAGGGTCTGGTGGCGATTTCTTGCCCCGCTCCAGCTACGCCCACGATGACGCTCACCCCCCAGCCTTTATGACAGCATTCGAGCGCCTGACGCATCAGCCCCACATTCCCGATACATTCAAAACTATAGTCGGCACCACCTTTAGTCAGATCGACTAAATACGGCACCAGATCTCCCTCTACTTCCTTGGGATTGACAAAGTGCGTCATCCCAAATTTTTCCGCTAGGGGACGTTTAGCCGGATTGATATCCACCCCGATAATCATATTTGCTCCCACCAGCCGCGCCGCCTGAATTACATTCAAACCGACTCCACCCAAGCCAAACACCACCACATTCGCCCCTGGTTCGACTTTGGCAGTATTAATCACCGCGCCAACCCCCGTCGTCACTCCACACCCAATCAGGCATACTTTCTCAAACGGGGCATCGGGACGAATTTTAGCCAGCGCAATTTCAGGAACTACCGTATAGTTGGCAAATGTCGAAGTCCCCATATAGTGATGCAGCATCTCCCCCTCATAGGAAAACCGACTGCTCCCATCGGGCATCACCCCGCGCCCCTGCGTAATCCGAATCGCCTGACAGAGATTAGTTTTGCCACTGAGACAATAATCGCAGTTGCGGCACTCTGGCACGTATAGCGGAATCACCCGATCGCCCACTTGCAGGCTCGTCACACCCGCCCCAATCTCCACAACGACTCCTGCCCCCTCATGCCCCAGAATCGCGGGAAACAAGCCTTCTGGGTCGGCTCCAGACAAGGTATAGGCATCGGTATGACACACCCCTGTCGCTTTGATTTCGACTAGTACTTCCCCCGCTTGTGGTGGTGCGAGATCGACGGTAGTAATTTCGAGGGGTTTACCTGCTTGGAAGGCGACTGCGGCTTTGACTTGCATGGTGACGGTACTGTATGGACTATCTACTATTCAAACAGATTTTGAGGTACGGCAATTGCTCACGAGCGGTTAAGACATGCAAAAATCCTTGAAACCCAGATCTGTCCGCAGTAATATGGCAACAGCAATAGGTAGCAATGACTATGCAGACAAGGTTATTTCCTTATTTGGATTGGCTGCTGCTGCTTGTTGGAGAATCGATCTAAGATTAACCCGATCGCGAACAATAGCGGTGTCAACCAGTTACCATAACGAACGTATAAAGTTTGAGTCGATCGACGATAAACTCGATCGGCATGTACGGTAAATTCATCGAGTTTGGAAATCCATTGCGTGCGCCCATGCGGATCGATAATCGTAGAGTAACCCGTGTTACTTGCATTTACCATCCACCGATCGGTTTCGATCGCGCGCATCAAGTTGAGCGCGTGATGTTGTGGTGGCATTCCACTACTATAATGAGCATCATTGGATGCCGTAATTATTAACTCGCCCGTCTGAGCCTGACGGCGAAAGTTTTCAGGATAGGCGGAGTCGTAACAGATGCCAAAGATAAAATTACCAAATGGCGTGTGTACGATTTGGTCGAAGTTGCCAGCAATTAAATTTAACTCGAATGGTGAGATCGTACTAATAAATTTACCGACATATTGCTCGAAGGGAATATACTCGCCTAATGGGACTAGTTTTGATTTATCATAGCGGCCGATAACTCGACCATCACCGCCGATCGTCAAAATACTATTAGTCATCTTCTCGCCAGCTTGAGCGAATCCACCGAGAAATACTGGGACTTTTTGCGCCAATATTGCTTGATAAAAAGGCGTGCGCTTAATTTGACTTTCTGTATAAGGTAATGCTGTTTCTGGTGTTACTACTGCGGCTACTCCTTGTTCGACAAGCGATCGGTAGCCATTCGTATATCGCTCCATTGCCAAATCGTATCCAGACTGATAATGTCTGATTTCATTACCGATACTACCTTGAATAACCCCGATTTTTAGACCAGGATCGATCTGTATCAATGCCCGATTCGCTAAGCTAGATCCAATTAGATGCAGAATAATCAATGAAGCAATCGCACTACCAAAATAAGGAAGTCCATACCGAATTTTTTGGAATATTTTCAAATGACGACCGCATTCGATTGCTAAATATCCCTCAGCAATTAGACCATTAAATAACACGATCGCCCCAGTGACTGTCGATGGCCCTGCTAATTGTCCGAGATGGAGAATATCTAAGTTATGTGGACTTTGGCTCATTGCCAGTGATGTCCACCATAAGTTAGTGAGACTATATAACTCTTCTAATCCACACCAACAAGCAGTACCCAAAACTACTCGAACCAGTGGATTTAGGTATGACTTAGAGTTGATAAGTTGCAAACTCAGCATCCATAATACTGCTAAGCTTGCGCCCCAAAGGGTAACAAAAGTCACGCAAAAAGTTGCAATTCCCAAGCTCTCTAAATAAGAGACACCCATCCACATCATCGGATGAATGCCAAACAGCCAACTCAATCCCAGTCCATAGCAGCCAATCCCCCAACATAAGGCATAAAGTATCGGCGTAAAACCTTGGTGACGACAGCCTAAATACCACAGTGGTGCGAGCGCCACCCATGCCAGATACCAAGCTTCGACGGGTGCGAATGTCATCCCCATCAAGACGCCGCTTGCCAGCGCCAGCACCATCTCGAACAGCTTGGGGGTAAATTTAGTTAGTGGTTTTCGCGAGGGTATGAGCATGAGTAATGGGTAATTCGATCGACCGAAGCTAGTGTATGAAAATAACTAATTTTTGTATTGTAATTGTAAATCTTGGTATCCGGATCCTACTCGATCGTCAAAATAGCATCAAAAGAAAACTAATTAATCAATCCACCAAAGGCTACTGCTGTTAGAATTGCAGTGCCAAAAGCTAATCGATAGCAGATAAAAATAAAAGTATTATTGGTTTGTAAAAACTTGAGCAACCAGGCAATCGACAAATAAGAAAAAACTGCCGCCGATAACGTCCCCACAATTAACGAAACTACGGAAACACCACTAAATCCCGTTTCCAAGGCACTCTTGAGTTCCGAAACACCAGCCAGCGTAATCGAAGGAATACCTAATAAAAATGAAAATCTCGCTGCTGCTGCCCGTTCGAGACCGAGAAATAACCCCGCAGTCAAAGTAGCACCAGAACGCGAGCAACCGGGAATTAATGCCAAACATTGCCCCAATCCCATCCACATTCCATCAATGATTTTGAGCTTATGTAAATCTCGATCGCGTCTGCCAATTCGTTCGGAAATACCTAACAAAATAGACATAAAAATTGAAGCACAAGCGAGCGCACCCAAACTACGCAATGGTGAATGGTCGAAGTCTTTAATATATATTTTAATTAATAAACCGAAAAAAACAATCGGGATCGTCCCTAGCACGATCCCCACAGCCATTTGAAACTCCAGAGAGCGATAATCTTTTTGCCCGATGGCTGTGAATGCACCCGTAACTACCGTGACAATATCGCTCCAAAAGAACCAAATTACCGCCGCAATACTACCCAGTTGAATAATTGCGGTAAATGCCACGCCAGGATCGCCCCAGTGCAGAGCTTCAGGAACTACCTTCAGATGTGCCGAACTACTAATCGGGAGGAATTCCGTCACTCCCTGCACCAATCCGAGAAAGATGGCTTGGAAAATATTCAGATCGGCTGAGAGCTTATCACTCCCAGCCGCTGGAGTGGCAAGTGTGGCGGTGGCTGTTAATAAGAGGATCGCCATTGTTACCAAGACAAATAGCGGGAATTTAGATCTCGATCGGACGATCGACAAATTCTTTAGAATCATTTAATTAACGGGTAATTAGGTACTGGTATCTTCCCACCGATCGCCGCTCTGCGTAACAAATATTAATGTCTGGCAGCAGCACTTCTCATAATCGTAATTCTTGAATTATTGCGTTCCTAAGTTGCTAGAGCCATACCGGACGTGGTTTGTCAGATTGCTTCACAGCAATATAGCTCATATAATATCTTTATATAAATAAACATTAAGTCACCAATATCTATATTACTTTGCTTAACTCCAGCTATAAATCCAGCGAAACCAACGGTACATGGCGATGGCAGCTCCAGGGGACTTGGGGTGTTTTTGCAGCAGCAGCATTTTTAGTATCTGTGCCTGTCTTTATTGAAGCTCCTCTGGTTCGGAATTACCCAGTGCTGAGTGTTGTCAGTACGATCTTGTGGGTGTGCTTGGGCGGGATCCTCAGCCAGCGTCCTCGCAGCCAAATGTGGGGCGATTTGATATTGGGGTTTAGTTGGAGTTGGTTGGCTGGAGCAATTTATTGGGGTTGGTTTCGCTGGGATCCAGCGATTCATTTACCGATCGAGTCGATTGGGGTACCATTTGCGGTCTGGGCACTATGGCGAGGCTTTGGTAAAATTGGCGCTCTATTCTATCTTGGCTCTCTCGTGGGCACGGCTATTACCGATTTATATTTCTATCAAGTTGGCTTGATGGAACACTGGCGACAGGTGATGCAGGTCGATCCTGCCCTCGCCATGCCGATCTTACAACAAGCGATCGTCCAAGTTCGCACGCCTTGGGGGACAGCCTGGGCAGTGGTACTCGTGAATTTGCTATTGGGTGTGGGTATAATACCTTTAGGAACAAAGCAGTGGCATTGGTACGCCTTTAGTGGCGCAGTTTTAACAACCATCGTCGTCGATAGTTTGTTTTTGTGGGTTGCTAGCCATGCCTAAATTATTTAGATTGTGAGCCAGCCGACCGCCGATCCACTAGTTCACCGTCATATCATATCCCAACCGTGAACCAGGGCATCTCACCATATCTGATTCTAAACACCGACAACGGTCAACGCCAGCTATCACTCGTTGATGGCAACTGCTGGACTGTGGGACGTGGCGATGACAACCAATTTGTCGTCAAAGATCGCTGTATTTCTCGCAACCATGCGATGATTCAGTACACCGATGCTGGCGACCACTACCTGATCGATTTGGGCAGTAGCAACGGCACTTTTGTCAACGGTCGCCGAGTCAGTATTCCCGTGACTATCCACGACGGCGATACGATTACTTTCGGTCAAACTGAATTTGAATTTCACTGTCCGCGAGTGGATGGATCTCTGGGTCTCGATGCCGAAGGCACTCTCGATGGTACCGTTACATCAGTACTGCATCTTCGCAAGCTGATGTCAGTAATGGTCGTAGACATGCGAAATTTCACGATTTTGACCCGTCAGACCAATGAAAACCTACTATCCGAGGTGATGAGTACCTGGTTCCGCAATGCCGGAGCGATCATTCGCAATCGCGGTAGCTGGGTCGATAAATACATTGGTGATGCTTTGATGGCGCTATGGTTCCACAATGGCGAGACTGTCACCAAGCAAGAGATGATGAATATTCTCCTAGCATTAGACGACCTCAACAAAATGACTCGGGAATTGAGCCAGCAGTATCCATTACCCTTCGAGCTAAAAATTGGTGCGGGAATCAATACGGGTCACGCGATGATCGGCAATGCTGGCAGTAGTGACAGACCGGACTACACTGCTTTGGGCGATACAGTGAATGCGGCATTTAGACTAGAAGCAATTACCAAAGAACTCAACGCCGAAATTGCGATCGGTTCCTCTACTTATCGCTATCTTGCACCCTTACTAGGCAAGCATCGCGTTTTTAAAGAATGCTCCGTCGATCTCAAGGGTTACGACGCTCCCGCGATCGTCCATGCCACCAATTTTGGCCCGCTGAATGCCTTTTTGCAACTAGCCAATAGTCAAGGTGCTGCCACTCAAATCGTGCAGCCACAAACCCAAATTAATTTAACTAAACCGATGGGCTAGAGTTAGTCGCAATTAAAATCCTTTTCCACAGATTTATTCGATACTAGTAAAACTTTAATTCTCGATCTTTGATTCGATCCTGAGCAGCAAGTTTTTCAGATCTATATCTAGAAGACTAATAACTAAGTAGGCAAATGCAGCTACTTATTGAATAAATCGTGCCTAGAACCTAGATGGTGGGCAGTGTCCACCCTACTGGGACTAAGTAGGTAATGCAATTATTTATTAGATATACAATAATGCCTAGAGCCTAGATGGTGGGCAGTGCCCACCTACGAGATCTTCAGCGATCGAGCATTCCCAAATCTACATTTAGATCTAAATTACTTCAAGTTCATCCGATCGCATGTGCGCCCGTAACTTGTCGAGGTCGAACTTCACCACGAGCGGAAAATTGGCACTGACAGGGCGACCTTTCCATTCTGTCGCAATCTTATCGATCGTCCCCTCTAAATTGTGAATATCTACAGCTTGACCGCGATTTTTGGGATGATGATAAATGATTACAGATGTATTGACACGAACGCGGTCGCCTACTTGCATGGTCTTAAAATACCTATGTTTAGTGAAAATCAATGAAGTGCGATGTCCCTGGCTGGATCGAGCTAGCTGCTTTTTTGTCTAATTTGGGTCGATCGCCAAAACTTAATCGGTAGCTTACCATTCTCGCATAATTTAGTCTCGGTCGCGATCGGGATTTGGGAATTTAGCAACGGTTAGGGATGGAAATCAGTGCTGCGCCACTGTCAGCAATTCCAAGGGTGGAAACCTTAGAGTCGAGCTAATCGCAGAAGTCGATCGGGCCTAGCTGATATAATAGAGTGCTTTAATGACTATTAACGCTACCAAAAGCCACAATAATGGAAACCAAACCACCATTACCACCATTTACCTTAGAAACCGCTACTGCTAAAGTCCAAGCGGCTGAAGATGCCTGGAATACTCGCAATCCCGATCGGGTAGCGTTAGCCTATACTGAAGACTCGGAGTGGCGGAATAGATCGGAGTTTTTCAGCGGACGCACGACGATTAGAGAGTTTCTGGCTCGTAAGTGGGCGCAAGAACTCGACTACCGCCTCAAGAAAGAACTCTGGTGTTTTATGGAAAATAAAATTGCGGTACGGTTTGAGTATGAGTACCACAATGAAGCGGGTAAATGGTTTCGGGCTTACGGGAATGAAAACTGGGAATTTGCGCCCAACGGTCTGATGATGCGGCGGTTTGCCAGTATCAACGATCTGGCAATCTCAGAAGCCGATCGCAAATTTCGCTGGGAACGCAGTTAACGCTTGGGGTATTCGGGTAGAGAGCGTACCTGAATGACTGCTTGATTAAATGAAGAACCGTAAAAATTCCGATCGAATCCGATCGAGTTGTGGGTAGATCGGTAATAGTAGGTAGAGATACTCGCGATTGTGCTCGGCACATGCAGCGCGAACGATGTAGATCGAAACTAATTTATTAAAAATGTCTAATCCATCAATCACTGTCGAGCAGACAGTTTTGTCCCAACCCGTTTTGGGTTCGCGCCGTTTTAGTAACTACTTTTGGGCAGTTATTGTCTCCATTGGGGGGATTGGCTTTCTGTTAGCTGGGCTGTCTAGCTATTTCAAAGTTAACTTACTCCCGGTGAGCAATCCACTGTCATTAGCATTTATTCCGCAAGGGATCGCTCTGACTTTCTACGGTGTTGCAGGTACTTTGCTCGCTACTTACTTGTGGGTGGCGATCGTCTTAGATATTGGCGGCGGTTACAATAAGTTCGATCGCGAAGCTGGCGAGATTACTATTTTTCGCCATGGTTTCCCCGGTAAAAATCGGCGGATCGAACTCAAAAGTAAGCTTGCTGACGCTCAAGCAGTCAGAGTCGATATCAAAGATGGACTCAGCCCCCGCCGCACCCTTTACGTGCGGATCAAAGGTCGTCGGGAAATCCCCCTCACTCGCGTCGGCGAACCAGTTTCACTGACTGAACTAGAAACTCAAGGAGCAGACTTAGCGAGGTTTTTAGGGGTGCCGTTGGAGGGACTTTAGGAGATGGGAGATGGGAGATGGGAGGTTTTAGGCTTTAGGCTTTGGGCTTTGAGGATTAAGAGAACCGTGACAAACATACTATTACCCATTACCCATTAACCCTCTCCCCTCTCCCATCTACCACCTCCCATCTGATACGATATAGTTACGAAAAATGTGGAGTTGAATCCGATGCAAGTTGCGCTCGAAACCATTATCAGCGATCCGCAGATCGATATCAGTCAAGGTAATAATCAGCGTCAGCTCTCGATCGAAGTCTCAGCTCTAGCCGAACCGGAAGATCGTCAATTACCATTAAACTTGTGTCTGATTTTAGACCATAGTGGCTCGATGAAAGGTACGCCCCTGAGTACGGTCAAACAAGCCGCGCAGGAGCTGATTAATGGCTTGAAACCCGAAGATCGGTTGTCGGTAGTCGCATTCGATCATCAGGCGGAAGTCATCGTTGCCTGTCAGCAAGTTACCGATCCGACGGAGATTTTTGCCCGAATCGACAAGCTGCAAGCCGCAGGTGGTACCGCGATCGATGCGGGGATTAAAC
>NZ_JANMZA010000189.1:0-3772 GCF_031382685.1 Chamaesiphon sp. OTE_8_metabat_110
GATTTATCGGGGTGTCTGAGTTGAGATTGTTGAATCAAGCGATGTGCCGTACTCTGATTGCCACCGAGTAATTTTAATAATTTTCGTTCTAAATGGGGATGTTGGGGTCGCAGCTTCCGATTGTTGAGATGATGTTGTCTGCTGCCGGATTTGGGCTGATTCTTAACCCATAGAAACAGTAACAAGCAGATTGCTAATGAGATGGCGATTGTAACACCAGACATATGATATTTAGATGAAAAAGTTGAATATTTGTCGGCAGTGCTACTGACAGCATAACTACAAATCTTACATTTTAGATCCGTGCGATCGCGGAAGTTTCGATCGGGATGAATCGACTATGGTGATAACTACCAAAGCAGTAATGGTATCCAAGGTCTCTACCCAACTTCTCAGCGCGGGGGATGGTTAGCAGTCGCTACTATTATTATAAACAATTATCGCGATCTATCTTGCTAAATTTAGGCTCGATCTTAGCCCACGGATAGGGATGCAACCGATCTTGACGAAAGTCACAATAGCTGGCAATAAATTCCCTCAAGATCGGTCGAGTTTTCCGAAATCATCCCGCTTGATGTTGAAGTTATCGTTATCTCCCCAACCAGATTAGAGGTTAGTATGACTCGACTACATCAGCTCGCTTTAGTTACAATTATCGGGCTTTCTGTGCCTACGGCGATCGTTACTTTTCAACCCACGCCCGTAATGGCTCAGGAACAACGACTCAGCGGTGTATTTGGCGATAATAAATGGACTGTGAGTATTTTTTACGAGCGCGATGCTTATCGATATACTGCTACCAAAATTGGCGATAAAACTGGCCTCGATCTCGCTGGGGCAACGATCGGTGGTACGCGCGATCGCCGAACTTATACTTGGAGTAATGGCGATACTAGATATCAAGCCATCTGGCAACAAAAAGATCCTGACTTTATCCGCGTGCGGGTGCTATCGCCTGGAGGGACGGAAATTTTCAATAGATTGCTCAAACGGCAGGAGGAGGGCTGTTAAATTAATTAATAATTAATAATTAGCAGCAAGCCGATATTCGATTGGTATGAGACTGGCGTTTAACTCGATCGATAAAGATCGGCGATGAATCGATATAATATTTTTTGAGAATTTGCCGATCGAATCGAATCTTTAGCGGGATGAAATAGTTCAGATATCAAAGGTAAAACTTCTGTATCTAAAGCATCCCGAAAAAAAGCCTTGGGTAAAATAAGTTGAGCCGCATCGCGCAGATCGTGGAGGAATTCTACATTAAAACTTTCGGGATTGGATCGTGCGATCGCTAATGGTCGCACCCAACAGCGATCGGAGATAGTAATAGTGTCTATAACCTCTGCAAATAAATGTAATTTCTCTCCTCGTCCCCCTGAGATTGGAGAATCGAGACAGACAATTCTGTCGGTTTTAAATTCGACTACTCGATTTTTCTCAGTCATTTTGGCAAATTCAGGCTCGATCTAACCCTCTAAAAACTCATTTAAATCGGCTAGAGTCGTAAAATCTAAAAGAGCCTCGCCCAAAGCTTCGACTCTTTCGATCGATAGGCTGCCGATCTGCGATTGAATGTTGGGAGTAAGAATTCCTAGCTTCTTAGTTAGTTGTCTGATCACTAATGCTCTTTCCTGTTGCAGTCCGCGCTCCAAGCCTTCTGCCAAGCCTTCTGCCAAGCCTTCTGCCAAGCCTTCTGCCAAAATATCTTGATAGATTACTGACTCTCTCACGATTTCTCTCCGTAATATCTGCTTAACTCGATCTCGATCCAACACTAACCCAGCTAATACCGCCGCAGTAGCTGCCAAGTCCGCTTGAACTTTTGGCGATTCGATCTCTTCAATCTTAGCGGCTACGCTCCTTAATACCAACTCAGGTGCATCAGTTTGTCCCAAACTGGCAAAAGGATACAATCCTGGCGACTGTAAAAATATTTGGGCGGGTTGTTCCCACAGTCGAATTACTTCAAACTGATGGCGAGTATGTTCGATTTCAAATGTGGTTCGATAGACTAACTCACTCGTCGTCCGAGTTAAGTAGATGACTATCTGTTTCATCCGTTTGGTCGGAAATTTGCGATAAGCCCTGATGCGATAGTCTAGCATCCGAAATGGCATCTCCCGATCGGGAACTGTCTGAAACTCCAGATGCAAAATTAAATCTTCATTAGCCAGCAAAATCAGACTATCGGCTCGAATTGGATCGACACTCAATTCTGTTGGCTGCAATTGAGTCAACGCAATACGTTCGCCAATCAGCCAACTAGCCAAATCTTCAGGAAAATGTTCGGCTAGATATTTACAAGTATTGTCATACATGCAGCAATAATTCTAATTCGATCTGAATGTATTATAAATCTTTAGTTATAAATTATTCATAATCTAAGTTTTAAGTAGAGAATATCTTACAGCCTAGGATCGATCGGTTCGCTTTCTAATGCTAATACGCCAAATACACACTCATGTACCTGACGTAACGGCAACCCCGCGACAAACCGTTCCAACGCCTCTACTCCCAATGCAAATTCCCGCAATGCCAGATTCCGCTTCGCACCCAAACCTCGCTGGCGCAGCCTGTCTAGATGTTCGGGGAGGTCGTACTCGGGGCCATAAATAATCCGTAGATACTCCGATCCTCGGACTTTAACCGCAGGTTGAATTAGACCTTTGCTACCAGAATTGATAAACTGCATCAGTTTGACGACCATCCCCTCGCCGCCAGCTTGGGTTAGTGTCTCCCACCATTGGGTAGCGGCTGTCACTGCTGCTTCGTCTTGAAGATTGACAGTGCGATGGGTAGAAGAAAGGAGGATCGGATCTGATTGACAGATTTGGGCGATTTGGTTCATATGCCAAAGATGGTCTTTGTCGGTATGTACCGTGCCCTCTGTTGCCATAATATGAAATGGTGCCAGTTTGAAATCTTCGATCGAGTCTACAGTCCAACAGTAGCGACGGTAAGCATCGACGTATTTGTGTGCCATACTCGATCGCATCTGTAATTTTTCGAGTTGGGGTGCGACTGCGACTCCGCGATCGAGTGCCTGTTGATATAATTGGGTGGCATAATCTAAAGCATGATTAGCGGCAGCACCAACAGGCGCATATTGACCTTGTAGCAAGCTTTGGGCTTTGGCAGACCACGGCATCAATTCGCAGTCCAGGCACGCCCAGTCTGTCTCTAAACGCTGCCAAAAGTCACAGGCAGTGAGCGCGGCTCGAACGCGCTCTAGAAATATAGTTTCTAGTTGTAAATTGTTGAAAAATCTGCGTCCCGTGCGGGTATAACAGATGCCGATGCCTTCCCCTGTAATCCCAAATCTTCTCTCTACAGCAGCTTCATCGCGACAGATGATGATTACCGCTCGCGAACCCATGTGTTTTTCTTCGCAGACGACTTCATTAATGCCGCTCGATCGATAATAATCAAAGGCTTCGGTAGGATATTCCAGATATCCTGGTAGCTTGGAAGTCGCCACGGGAGACATCGTAGGCGGCAGATAAATCAACCATTTAGGATTGGCGGCAAAGCGGCTCATTACTTCGAGAGCGGCAACAGATCGATCCGCCTGAATGGCAATATTTGCTTGCAGACGAGTATTAATAAACCTTTTACCCAAGACATCAGCAAGGGAGCATCCCACTTTTTATTTAGCGATCGCTAATTAATCTGTTAAGGTAGGCACAGCGATGGGCTAGTACTTGAGGAACATTTTCAAATTTCCACTGTGCCCCAGATATTTTAGTGCGACGGTCAATCTGTTTAATTG